>CAZERY010000095.1:0-12237 GCA_964514915.1 uncultured Hymenobacter sp. | reverse complement strand
GGTTGTTACCTAAAAGCCAATCCGACCTAATAATGTTTTTTGACCACTAGTGGGCCTGCAACAGAATGGTTTCAAAAACCTCTACGGCGTTGAGATTCAGCCCTACGCTGTGGAGAAAGCCAAGGAGTATACCCAGCACGTGAACATCTTGCAGGGCAGCGGCCTGGACTTACCTTTTAAGGACGGTTTCTTCGACGTGGTGGGCACCAACGGCGTGCTGATTCACATCTCGCCCAACGACCTGCCCACGGTGATGGGCGAGATGGTGCGTTGCTCTAAACGTTACATCTGGGGCTTCGAATACTACATGCCCGAAATCACCACTATCAAGTACCGCGACAACGTGGGCTACGCCTGGAAGGGTGACTACGCCAAGATGTTCATGGAGCAATTCCCGGGGCAGCTGCGACTGGTGCAGCAGGAGTTTTTCCCTTACGTGAACCCCGCCGAGCAGGGTAACATGGACTGTATGTACCTGCTGGAAAAAGTAAGCGCGTAATGGACTCAGACCTGCGACCTACTGCTCGGCGCCTTTATCGCCTTGTTTGCGGGCTTCGTGCCCATCAACATCGTGGGCGAAATGGTAAGCATTGGTACCCTGCTGGCCTTCGTGATGGTATGCCTGGGCCGTGCTCATCCTGTGCAAAACTGAGCCCGATGCGCCCGCAGTTTCCGCAGGCTGTGGGTACCAGCGGTACCCAGCCTGGGCATCATCACCTGCCTGGTCATGATGGTGAGCCTGCCCTGGGAAACCTGGCCGCTCCTCGCCGTATGGCTGGTCATTGGGCTCGCCAGCTATTTCGGCTACGGCAAGCAACACAGCAAGCTGCGTCAGCAATAAAGTGACCAGCCAGCTGCCGAGTAGCGGGGGCCGGCTCGCGTCTGGGCCCAGCATTTATCCTCGAAAGCCGTCCTGGTCTGGTACTGGGGCGGCTTTTTAGTGGACGCTACTGGGAGCCAACCGCCCTTACCTCCAGCAAGCCCGTCAATGCGCCGCCTCCAAAAGGAATGCCCGCGCGGCTAGCACCAAAGCCTTTTGCGGGCCCCCTCCCAGGCGGCCGACACTTCCGGGACCCAGCCCGTAGCCAGCAGCCCCGCGCCATAAAGCGCCGTGAGCACGCCACCGCGCAGCAGTAGTGCCAGCCAGCTATTGGCGGGCATGGGCAGCACCCAGGCCACGAAAGCGGCGCCGCCGGCTAGCCCCAAAATGTAGACTATACGCCTATCGAACGGCTGCCAGCCGTAGCTGCGCCACACAAACCAGGTGCGGACCAGATTGATGCTAGCCAGCGCCAGGGCGTTGGATAAGGCGGCGCCGGTGAGGCCCAGGCGCGGAATAAGCAAGGCGTTGAGCCCGATAATGAGCACGGCCAGCCCCACGTTGAAAAGCAAGTCGTAGCGGTAGCGCGGCGACGTGACCACAATAAGGCCGTTGACCCCCGTGATTCCGTCGGTGAGGCGACCGGCCAGCAAGAGCAGCACCGCCAGGGTGCCCGCCGCGTACTCGGGCCGGTGAATGAGCGCGTAGATAAAGGGCAAATTCAGCCCGATGCCCAGGGCCAGGTAAGCGCCCAGTGCGGTGTTGAGGCGCGTGGTGCGGCGATAAAAATCGAGCATTTTATCGGTTGCGTCTTCCTTCCAATATTCAGCGATGAGGGGATAAGCCGTTTTGTACAGCGCTCGAAACGGTACCGCCAGCGCGGTGCTGATATTGAGCGCGATGGAGTAAATGCCCGCGTCGGCAAAGCTGTGCGTGCCCAGCATCAGCGAGTCGATCGTGACGAGCAGCGTCCCCGAAATATTACCCAGCAAGGCAAAGCTGCCAAACCGAACCAGCTCGCCCACTGGCCGCACCCGCAGTACCGCCCGCGTAGGCCGCAGATGCAGCTCGCCAATGACGGCCAAGTAGCCTAGCAGCAGCGCCGCAACGGTTGCGTAGCTAGCCAGATAGGCCAGCACAAACCCATTAAAGGACAGGTAGCCGGCCCCGTACAGCAGCGCCGAGCTCACGAGGAGCAGGCGCTGCAAGATATCGGTAAGAAACGACGAGAACGAGGTGTGAAACAGGGACTTGGTGTAGGAATCCAGTAGATTGTACACCAAGATGCACAGCGCCAGGCCCAGCATCACGAGGTAGTGCGAGCTCAGCAGGCCCGCATCGTGGGCGTACCAGCGCAGCACCAGCGGCTGGCCCAGCCACAGCCCGCCCGCCACCACTACAAACACGGCGAGCGGCAACCCCAGCAGCAGCGGTAAAAAGCCCGAGTGCCCATTTTCGGGGTTGCGGAAATACGGGAAATACCGCAGTGCCGTATTCGTAAAGCCCAGCGCCGACACCAAGGCACCCATCGTGGCCAGCGACACCAGCACCGTCATGAGGCCGAGCTGCGCCGGGGCGAGTAGCCGCGGCAGTACCAGCGTTGTATTGGCGAAGCCGATGCCCAGCCCGACGTAAGAAATAAACGTGTTGCGCAGCCCTTGCCGCTGAACGATACCCAATTAAGTAGGTGTGAATTATGAATTATCGGTCGCCGGCTCGGCAGGAAATACCTGCCATATCTCGCGGCCCGTTAAAAAAGCGGCGCCTTGCTGCTGCAAATGCCGCATGATTTCGTGAAATTGCCGCGGGCCGTTTTGGGTATTAGCCGGGTCAAAATTCTCATTGTGCCACAGCACCGAAGCTACGCCGCCAAAGCGTTTTATTTCGGCAAAAACTGGTTGGAGCGCGGGAAGTATTTCGGTGGGCTGTAGCTGTAAATAATTTGGGTGGCATAGCGTGGCGTCCATCACAACCAAGGGGATTTCCAGAAATCCTGCTTCCTGGCTCATCGTGAAATCAAAGGGATAGAAAGGCTGGCAATAAGAGTTGCGAAAGCCAAAGTGCTCGGCAAAGCCCAGTGTAGTATCATAGCCGAATCCCCCCGCATCTACCACGGTTGGTGTTTGAGTAGGTTCCCACTTCAGGTAGTGAAAGCGCAGGCCTAGTGCTTGATAGTGCAAATCTTCTGCGCTTTCTCGGCATAGTCTAGCCGGCTTGGAGGAAGTGCCAATGCTCCCGTGCAAGTCCACCTCACAACCCTTTTCTTGGAGTTGGCGCAGCCGCTTCCACAAGTCATTGGTTAGACTATAGTCCGCATTAGGCGTGCCGTTGGCAGCGGGCCGAGAAGTTGGCAAAATAAAAAACGTGGACCTCGCCCCGTACTGCGCCGTGGCCGCAGCTACCGCTTCCAGGTTATCCCACGCATCGGGTTGCGTGAAATGCTGCCACAGCAATTTGCTGAACAAGCCGAAGTTTCGCTGCTGCCAAGCGGCCTTAGCCGGAGCTTTCCAGGCGCTGCGCAAATGGTCGACATCGTGCGAAATAAAGGCGGCAAATTCTGCCGCTTGGCTACCCCAGCGGCGCGGTTGCAACGGCTGCCCGCTCACGTGCTCGATAGCCGTTTTCAGCACGTCGAAATAATAGTTGACGACTGGCATCGTCACAAACCCATATAGTTTCTGCACACTCGCCGCGTAGGGAAACCGACCGTGTCGATCGCGCTCACCGGAATAATATTCCTGCCAACCACTCAATAAATAGAAGGCAGCCGAAATAATATCGGCGGAAATAATGGCTTTATTTCCCGTAAAAACCACCAGATCGTGTGCAGCTGGGTTATCGAAGAAAAAGGGAATTCGTCGTCCCAGCCACTCACGATAACTCGGCGCAGTCGGATAAGTACTACTGCCCTCAAAAAAACCAGCGCTCAGCTCGGCCACCTCGACTTGCGGCTGCGTGCCGGCGTAGCCCACCGAAACCCGCGGCGCACCTGAGTAGGCCAACTCAAAGTGCCGGAGCACATACGCCAGGCGGACATCGGCCGAAACGGCAACGGGCAAAGCGGGCAACGGGGTGGCGGGCAACATAAGGGCGAAGGTACTAGCCTGGGGCAAGCCGGGCCGGGGCTACCGTATCACTTCTACCCACCCTCGGTACGAATAGCCAGTGCTGGCCCGGCGCAGCAACACGTAGTAGATGCCCGGCGCCGCGGTAGGGCCCCAGTCGTTGTGGTAGCTAGCGGTGTGCAGCACCGAGCCGCCCCAGCGGTTGAATACATCCAGGCTCCAGTCGTCACCCCGTAGGCCCTCCACTACGAAAAGGTCGTTGTGCGCATCGTTGTTGGGCGTCACAACATTAGGAATTTTGAGGCAATTGCGAGCGCTGACCACGCGGGTGGCCTGCCCCGAGCTACAGGCATTGCTGACGCGCAGCGAATACGTGCCTGCCGTCGAGGCCACCAGCTGCGAGCCGGTCGAGCCATCCGACCATTGGTAGCGTAGGCCCGTGCCCAGGGGCGCCCGCAGCACCACGCGGTCGCCTTCGCAAAGCGTGGTGTCGGCACCCAGCGTGAAGCTCGGCAGGGCCGTTGCCGCCCGCACGCGGTAGCTGGCCGGCTGCTGGCAGCCGGCTGCTGAGGTGACCGTCACCAAATAGGTACCGCCCTGCGTGATGCTGATGCTAGCGGTGGTAGCGCCCGTGTTCCAGCGATAGGATACGCCGCTCGTCGCGTTGGCCACGGAAGCGGTGAGCTGCGCAGTGGCATTTGGGCACAATACCGAGTCGCCCCTGATAGCAACAACCGGCGAGCGCCCTTGGCGAATAGTGGCTTGCGCCGAACTCTGGCACCCGCCCGCAAAAGTAGCCGTGATGGTGTACGCGCCCGGTGCCAAACCACTTATAGTGGGAGTAGTGGCGCCCGTACTCCACCGGAAAGCAGTAGCGCCCGCCGCGGCCGCCGTGAGCTGGCCGGTGCTACTCGCGCATACCGCCGTGTCGCCGCTGATAGTTAAAGGCGGCGGCGTAGCGCCCGTTAAAATATACTCGCCCCGGTAAGAAAGCGCGCTAGCTACGAGGCTGGCGCCTGAAACAGAGGTTGGCAGGCTGCTCCAAGCTTGGTCGTTCGCCCCGCGCTGCTGCCCAGCACGGCAGCTCGCCCCCCCGAGCGGATGCAAGCGCAGGCTGTAAGGCAAGGCCAAAGCAGCGCTGTTGGTAGTAAAAACACCAAAATAAGAAGTAGCGGCCCCCGTCGCGGCGGCTATGGAGGGTGAGCTATTAACAGTATAAAGCTGCACCCCACGGGTTTGAGTCGGTAGCCCACTGACTACGGCCGAGTCGCCGGCCACGGAGGCTAGCGCTAGTTTCGTGCTGGCGGCCCAAGTAGTTTGGTAAGAAACGACGCTCGCATCGCCCAGCGGAGCCCCTGATAAATGCCACGGATTACCCGAGAAATTTTGCAGCGTGCCATTGGTAGGCTGGCTACCTTGGTCAACCGCCGTCATGCCGCTGCCCTGGTCAAAGCGGTAGTAGGCCACGAGGTCGGCCGGGGCAGTTGCAAACTTGCGACACATATTGGCTTGGATATCAGCGGCTGAGCGAGCCGTGCGCCACACGCGCACTTCATCAATTTCGCCATCGAAGTACAAATAATTCAAGTACGTATAGGTGCCGATGGTCAGGTGCTCAGGCGTGCGCAGGTCACCCCCCGAATAGGAATAAGTCGTACTATTTTCCAATACGCCATCCACAAATACTCGCCACGTATTTTGTTCCACCTGCCCCACAATGTGGTGCCACTGCCCATCATTGACCATGCGGTTGGAAAGGCCGGAAGTCAAATATTGCCCAACTCCAGCCCGGCCGTAAATGGCCGCCCGCCCCTGGTTAGTACCGAATTCGAAGCCGCTTTCCGAAAATAGTGAGTTAGAATACTTCGTAACGGCGAATTGCCCAGCCAAGGAAGTAGTTTTTATCCAGGCTTCAACCGTCAGGTTGCCCACAATTCCGCGGTCAGCAGTACCACAATCGACATATTTGCTAGATCCATTAAAGGTTAGGCTATTACCTGATCCTGGTAGGGACTGCGCCAGGCAGGAAAGGCTAAACAGTAAGAGGCTGGGAAGTAGAAAGAAGTAGTTTTTTACCATACTATTTATTGCTGTATGCTTATTGCGTAGCCGTTAAATTCGGAAATGAAGGAAATGAGCAGCAAGTTAAGCTAGCAACTAGCTTTTTAGCAGCGAGTTTAGGATAGCTAAGGTTAGCTGCTGGCTATATCCTTCCTGCTCAGTGCCTAGCGTGGCGTTGTAATAGCGAGCGCGTAAGTATAAATCGGCTGGTTTGAACCTAGCGTAGGTAGCAAGAAGCGTAGCTAGGCTAGCTAAGCTAGTCGCTGGGTCAACAAGGCTGTGAGCCACATAGCCGTAGTAGTCTTCCAGCGATTTATTAGTGCCGAAGCGATAATAAATGCTAGCTACGTTTAATAAGGTAGCTTCTAGGTGAGTTGAGGTGTCGGCTGCTACCAACGCGTCATGCGCCAACAGGAAATCAAAAATTTGTTGCTGATGAGCATCTGACCATTGCAAACCAGGCAATTTTCGCCGAAGGGGCTCAAAATCGCGGCTATCGCTGGGGTGAGGGCGCAGTGTAAATGTGAGGTGCGGCAACTTTGCCATCAAGTAATGCAGCGTTTCGGCAATGGCGGGCAGCGGGTCATGGATATTGCAAGCAATTGCCACGCGCTGCACGTGGGTAGCCTGGTTGCGTTGGCTTAGGAAGGCATCGGCCTTGGGCATTCCTACTAGCTCGACCTGGCCGTAAACAGGGCCGCATTGGCGGTATTTATCCAGCGCATCTTGCCCTTCTAGTAGGCTCAAGTCAAAGCCTAACGGCGGAAAATTGGTGCTTACGCTGGCGTGCTGCACGTAAAGGGTCGGGATGCCTTCGGCTCGGCAGGCTAGCAGCAGCGAGCGAGCATCATCGTTGTGGTCATTGGCAAAGAAGACAGCTCGCGGGCGGTAGTAGCGCAAGGCCCGCCGATATACCTCATAGTAGCCAATGGCATAAAAAACCAGGTCGAAAAACCGTAGGGCCCGCCCACCTACTTGGCGGTATAGGCCCAGCAGCATTGCCGGGTATTGCCAGTAGTACAGTATTTTGAGTCGTAGCGAAAGGCGGTTTACTACCTTGCCGTAGCGCCCAATATTCTTCCCCTGCCCAGCTAGCAGCACCGCATCGGTCCTGGCGGCTTTGATAAAGCTAAGTGCCTCGTAGTTATTGGCGCTGACCACGTAAAGCCACACGGCGCCGTCCAGCGGGTCAGGGTTGCGCAGCGGGCGAAATACATTGCCCAGCAGCCGCAGGCCCGTGTAGCCCAGCACCCGGCCCAAGCGCTTGAGAGGGCTCGCCGGCGAAATACTAGCTAGCACCGCCGCTGGCAGCCCCGCAAATAAATCGGTGAAGCGTAGCTGTAGAATATCGCGTAGGCGGCCAACCCGAGTGCTCACGGCTGTTGAGCGGGCTCCCCAAGAAGGGCATCCCAAGTCAGAGGCTGGCCTGGTTGCAGCGCGCGGACGGCCCGGCGGCCCAGAACGACCTCCCAGTGGCGGGGCAGTAAGCCATCGCCGGGGCGAATAATGCGCAGATTATCAGCGCTAAACACCTCGCCGGCCGCAATCGGCCGCGCTACGTAAATGCTACGCTTAAAAATGCGGCTTTTTTCCTCGCTAGGCTGCACGCACAGCTGTACCGTGCCCAGAGCTTGGTGCGCGCGGGCAGTTTCTGCTACCAAAAGCGTTAGCTCCTCGGGCTCCAGCGAAAACGCGCTATCTACGCCGCCATCGGCTCGGCGCAGGGTAAAATGCTTTTCAATGACGCAGGCGCCCAGCGCCACGGCCGCCACGCTGGCACCCATACCCATCGTATGGTCGGAGAGGCCCACCGGGCAGCCAAAAGTTTCGGCCAGCACCGGGATGGTGCGCAAGTTGGTAGTGGCCGGCGAGGCGGGGTACGTACTCGTGCACTTGAGCAGCACTAGCTCGCGGCAGCCCGCTTGGCGCAGTACCCGCACGGCCTCGTCGATCTCGCTGAGGGTAGCGGCGCCGGTGCTCACAATCACAGGCTTGCCGGTGGCCGCAACCCGACGCAGCAAGGGCCAGTGGGCATTTTCAAACGAAGCAATTTTGTAGGCGGGCACATTGAGGCTCTCTAGAAAGTCAACCGCTGACTCGTCAAACGGTGAGCTGAACGCTAACAGACCATGCTCCCGCGCCCGCTCGAAGATGGGGGCGTGCCACTCCCAAGGCGTATAGGCTTCCTGGTAAAGCTGATACAGACTTTTGCCTTCCCACAAAGAGTTGCCTTCTTCGCGAATCACGAAGCCGGTATCCATGCTGATGGTGTCGGCGGTATAGGTTTGAAGCTTGAGGGCGTGCACACCGGCCGCGGCGGCGGCATCAACCAGCGCTAGGGCACGGTTGAGGCTCTGGTTGTGGTTGCCCGACATCTCGGCGATGATAAAGGGTGGGCGGGCGGGCCCTACGGCACGGCCACCAATCGTAATTTCCATAGTAGTAAAACCAAGGCTAAGCCGCGGGGGCGGCCGTCCACACGAAGGTAAGGCCAGCCGACGGGCTTCGTTCAGCCAGCAGTTGGTAGCCTGCTCGCCGGAAAGCTCGCACGGAGGCTTCGTTAGTAGGCTTTACTTCCCCAACTACTTGCCGCACACTCGGGAAACGCGCTAAAACGGCTCGCGTACCGGCCAGTAATAATGGGGCCGCCCAGCCCCGCCCCCGATAAGCCGGCGCCAAGGTGTAGCTAAGCGTGGCCGTGGGCCCACCTGCGTCTTCACTAGTGACCACAAATCGAATGATGCCCGCCGCCTCTCCCGAGTCAGTAGCTTCGGCTAGTAGCAGTAAGCAGCGTTCGGCCTGCGCGAGCTGGCTGGCTAGCCAGGCTTCATGCTGATGGGTAGAAATAGGGCGCGGGTCGAACGACTGGCGGCGGGTTTCAGAGTCATTAGCCCAGGTTAGCAACTGGCCCGAATCGGTAGGCTGCACTAAGCGTAGGCGCAGGGGAGCAGGCGGCAGCCGCAAAGCGGCAAACTCCTGACGGAGGCGCTGGGGAGCGCGGCCGTCAAAGTGCCGGCGTTGCGCTTGCCTCAACTGGCTTGCTAGGCGCGGGGCCTCGCTGGCAGTGAGTACGTTGGCTGCCGTGGTGTACGGTAGGGCCATGCCTTTTTCCCGGAGAAAGTGGGCAAGGTCATGTTGGTTGTCGGCCGTAGGCAATAGCAGCAATAGGCCGCCGCCCGCCGCGCAATACTCATAACTGGTAGTGCTGGGCGATAGTACGGCCGCCCCACACTGCCGCATGAGATTCGCTAGTTCGGTAGCAGACAAAGCCCGATGCAAGTGCAGGCGTCCAGGGTGGCTGGCAGCCCAGGCTTGCAGAAGCTCCCAGCCAGCAAAGGCGCTACCGACTACGGCATGGACCTGGGCCACATCTGGTAGCGCCAGCAAAGCCGTCGCAGTGGTTTGGGTAAGCTGGTGCGGGTCGGCCCCTCCCAAGCATAGCAGCACTACTGAGGTAGGCGTCGGAATGTCTTGGTTATTGGTGTATTGAAAATCAGCGCGCAAGGGCGCGTAGCTGGGCCCTGCTAGTACGCGGGCGTGAGGCATCCGTAGGTCGTAGTCCGCCCAATTTAGGCCACCAGCCGGGTTCAATACTAAGTCAGCCGCAAAGGGAAAGGCGTGCAGGTCGTCGAGGCACACGAGCCGGGCTACCAATGGGCGCACGAGAGTTTGATAGGCAAACGTAAAGCCGTATCCATCAAGCACCAGCACGTCAGTAGCGCGTAGTAGAGCTGGCAGTATGTGCGTAGCTTCCTGGGCTAGGGTGGCGGTGGGCAGCGGCACCACGGTTAGGCCCGCTTGCTGTAAAAAGCCCAGGCTGCTTGCGGGCGCTTGAATAAAAAAAACGACTTCAGCAAAATCAGCCCGCAAGATTTCAGCCAAGGCTAGCAACCGCATTACATGTCCTAAACCAATGCGGCCGTTGCCATCGGCCCGCAGCACCAGCCGTGCAGAAGAAGCGGGCATAGCATCAAAGTTTTTTCTGCTCGATATGAGCATTGAGAGCTAAAATTTCCGGGTGAGCGTCTACTAAAGCCAGTAAAGCCGGCAACGATAGAGTATGTGCCTGATAGCCAGCGATTAGCTGACTTAATACTTCAAAATCTGCCGGGGTGTCGAGGGTAAGGCGCGGCGCGCTGTAGTCGCCTAGTGTGCAGAACTCGTTGCGATTGAGCACTGGGCCATGTGGCGCAAAGTTTGCCCGCAAGTAAGGGGTTACGTGCTCACGCTCAGCTGCCAAGGTGGCCTGCGTGTGGGCAAGCGCCAGTAAATCGGCCGAAAAAATTTCAAAATCCAATCCCCTTGGAAAGGTGCGCTCTACCACGTTAGAACGGTAGGCTAGGGGCTCATTTTCGGTCAGGTAGCGCGCCACGGCCGCTTCAAGGGTTGGCCCATCAAGCAAAGGGCAATCGCTTGTTACCCGCACCACCACCGCAAAGCCGAACTGCTGGTTAGCCTCATAGTAGCGGCTTAGTACATCTGTCTCAGAGCCCCGGTAGCAGGGGATGCCGCGCGCAGCAGCATAGTGGGCGAGGGCATCATCAGCCGCTAGCGTAGTAGTAGCCAGTCCAATAGGTAGATTGCTTTGGCGTAGCCGTTCCAGGTGATAGTCCAGCATTGGCCGGCCAGCTAGGGGTAGCAATACCTTGCCGGGCAGGCGGGTACTGCCCAGGCGAACTTGCGAGATAATGCCGGCCTGCTGCATCAGACGTTTGTTTTTTCTAGCAAGTACGTGGCGTCTTGGTTGCCTTGCTCAGCCGCGTTTACATACGGATAAAGGGTGCGCTTAACGAGCCGCAATTCTGGAAAGCTATCCAAGCAAAGTTGGGCAAAGTCGGCTTTCCACAGAAAACCCTCGTTGCTCCGATAGGGGATGGTAGTAGTGGTGGGAGCATAATACTCAAAACCCCAGATGTAGTGCCGCGAGCGGCGCACCATCTCGGCCATAATGCGTGGCAAGTCGGCTGGGGCAATGTGAATCAGGGCGCCGTTGGTGCAGAACACATCAAAAAAAACATCTTTAAAAGGCAAGTCAAAAGCACTGGACTTCAACAAATTCGGGTGCTGCGAATAAGCCTTGGCTTTCTCCACGGCATAAGCTTGAAGCTCGACGCCGTAAAGCTGCGTAAACCCCGCTTCTTGAAGGCCCCGCAACTGCATGCCGGTGTTGCAGTCTACCTCCAGCATACGATTGTTGCGGGGCAGATCGCCCAGAAACTGCTGGTTCATCGCCAGCTTGGTAAGGCCCCAGGTGCGCTCGTAAAAGTCGTTCCACTCGGCTAGGTGGCGCGAGTTACGGTCGGTATATTCGCGACCGAAGTCGCCAGCACAAAAAATTTCTTGCTGCGTAGTTTGCACAGTTAACTAATGAAAATACAGGTGATTACTTCATGCTAAAAACTCCCGCACGCAGTCGATAACGTACGCTTGCTCGTCATCGGTGAGGGTGGGGTAGAGGGGCAAGCTCAAGCAGCGGGTGTAGTAAGCCTCGGCGTGCGGAAAATCGCCGGCCCGCCAGCCCAGCTTTTCGTAGTACGGCATGCGGTGCACGGGCACGTAATGCACCTGCGCCAAGATGTTTTTGGTGCGCAAAAACTCGTAGAGCCCGCGCCGATTCTCGACCAGCACCACGTACAAATGATAGGCGTGGCCCGGCTGGCCGGGCGCCAGCACCGCCACGCCCGGCGTAGCAGCAAATGCGGCATCGTACTGGGTGGCTAGCTGGCGGCGGCGGGCTAGTCCCTCATCGGCGCGGGCTAGCTGACTGATACCCAATGCGCAAAGGATGTCTGAAATGCGGTAGTTGTAGCCCAGCTCCTGCATTTCCATGTACCAGCCGCCCTCGTCCTGGCGCAGCAGGCCGGTGGCTTCGCGCTCGATGCCGTGGGTGCGCAGGCGGCGCAGGTGGCTAGCCAGGGCCGCGTCGTTGGTAGTGATCATGCCGCCCTCCCCGGTAGCGATGTGCTTGACGGGGTGAAAGCTAAAGATGGCCAGCTCGGCTAGCTGCCCGCTGCCGCAGCGGCGCTCGGCCCCCGTGCTATCGACGGAGAAGCCGCCCGGCGCGTGGCAGGCATCCTCGATTATCCAGAGGCCAAACTCGTCGGCTAGTGCCCGCGCAGCCTCCATGTTCACGGCTAACCCGGCAAAATCGACGGGAATCAGCCCGCTGAAATACCCTTGCGGGTGCGCTTCGAGCAACTCCCTAACCTTAGCCAAATCGAGCAAGCCGGTGGCCGGGTCGATGTCGGCAAAGTGCACCTCGCCGCCGCAGTAGCGCACGCAGTTGGCCGA
>CAZERY010000094.1:0-12318 GCA_964514915.1 uncultured Hymenobacter sp. | reverse complement strand
CTACTATGTAGCATTAGAAGAATTGTTAAAAAATGCTAACTTAAACAGCTTCTAACTCTTCCTCCCACCGACCGCGTTATGAATCGCAAACCTGCCTACTTGCTACTCGGGCTGGACCTCAGCTTGGCTGCTTGCCAGAAGCTCGACCTGAATGTGGTGCCCGCCACCGCGTCGCGCCTGATCACCGTGGAGCGCCCGGCCGGCTTCGCTACCCCACCCGCCAACCTGTACCTGACGGGCAAAAGATTAGTTGCGCACGGCACCAGCCGGCCGCAGTACCTTTTTACTAACTGATGTTACGCACTACCCACGTCAGCTTGCTGGAAATGACCTCCAGGAGAGCAGAAAAAGCCTGTTTCCAGCAAGCTGGCTCAGGTGCTGCGTAACATCAGTTACTAATAACTGGGCTAGCCAGCCCACCGGCCCGGTAGACTCCTCCACCGAAATGAGCGGCGTGATGCTGCTATAGGCCCTGGCCGACTTGCAGGACCGCCACCTACGATAAGCTGGGTAGTTTGCCTACGGACTCAACCCCAACCGGCCTTGGTGAGGCAGCCTAGCTGGTTGCGTTGCCCTACCAGTTTGCTGCCTTCTGCCAGCGCCAAGGCCTGATAATGCTTATTCACTGAGCTTTAGTGACTAGATAGCGGGTTATAAACCTTAACTCGGCTATTCTACTTGCCTGACAATTGGCAATCAACCAAGAGGAATTCTGCGGCCCGCAGGCAGGCCAAACGGGTTTCAACTTAGTGCCTGGCGGTGCGTAAAAACGAGCATTCTCCTCCTTTTTGCTTCTCTAATGGACCACCTGCCAACCCGCCGTACCCTGCTGCAATAAGCCACCGCCGTAGCCCGTCTGACTGCGTTGCAAGCCTTTGCTCCAACTTCGATTACCGCGGCAGCAGCGCCGGCACCCACCGGCCAGCTGGCCGGCAAAAAAGCAGTCGTTACGGGTGCTGCCCGGGGCATTGGCCGCGCCATTGCAGTAGGTTTTGCCCGCGAAGGCGCCGACGTAGTAGGCCTCGATATTGCGGGGCCCGCTAGCCCGACCACCCAATACCCGGCGGCCACGCGCGCCGACCTCGATGAGACGGCGCGCCTCGTGCGGGCCCAGGGCCGCAAGTTTATTCCTCTGGTAATCGATATTCGGGACCGTGCCGCCGTCCGGGCGGTCGCTGCGCAGGCCAACCAGGAGCTCGGCCACGTGGATATTTTGGTCGCCAACGCGGGCATTCAGGTTTTCGCGCCCCTCCTAACTATGGATGACGCCCACTGGGACGACGTGATCAACACCAACCTGACCGGCACGGTCAACACGGTGCGGGCGTTTGCTCCACTCATGGCCGCTCGCCAGCAAGGTCGTATCATTCTGACGACCTCGGGCCAGGGCAAGAAAGGATTTCGCCACGGCTCCGGCTACGCGGCCTCGAAATGGGCGTTACTAGGCTTTATGAAATCCGCCGCCATTGACCTGGGCGAGCATAAGATTACGGTTAATGCCTTGGTGCCAGGCCTGGCTGATACCCCCATGACTCACAACGAAAAGCGGTGGACGGAAGCAATCGAAGACTACGTGAAAAACCCGCCCCAGCCCGTCACGAAAGCACAAGTAGCGCAGGTACGGTCGGCGCACACGCCCTTGCAGCTGCCGTGGCTTCAGCCCGAGGATATGGCTCCCATGGTAGTATTTCTGGCCTCCGATGCGGCGGCCCGCATTAGCGGCGCCTCTTTTGATGTGGATGGGGGCGATAGCGCCCAATTCACAGCCTAGCGCAGTTCCCAGGGGAGTGTACCAGCGCAAGCGATGAACAAAGTAGCGCAAACCAGAAAGTTCGCGCTACTGTACACCAACCTGGGAACTGCGCTAGGCTGCTACCCTGACTAGCTCGGAAAATCGGCGCCGTTGCCGATGTGAGCGTACTGCTCGATTTCTTGCTTGATTTCCGTAAACTTCTCGAGCGCACCTTTCACCGCAGCCTTGCCCAGCGGCAAGTGCAGGGGCGGGTTTTCCATGCGCACGAGGTCGTACATAGCCTGAGCGGCGCGCACCGGGTCGCCGGGCTGCTTGCCGCTGTAGTCCTGAATGGTCGCCATATTCTTGCCGGCCGTGTCGCGGTAGTCGGCAATGGCAGGCTCGGCAAAAGTGGCCGAGCGCCCGGCCCAGTCAGTGCGGAAGCCGCTGGGCTCGACGTTGGTGACGTGAATACCCAATGGCCCCACCTGCTGCGCCAAGCTTTCGCCGATGCCTTCCAGCGCGAATTTTGAGGCATTGTAAATACCGACGCCAGGAAACGTACGGAGCCCGCCGATGCTGGTGATGTTGAGGATGTGCCCACTACGACGCTCGCGCAAGTGCGGCAACACCGCCCTAATAACCCGCAGCGGCCCGAATACATTGACGTCAAACTGGCGCTGCACCTCGGTATCGTCAATCTCCTCAATAGGGCCCATCGAGCCGTAGCCGGCATTGTTTACGACCACATCGAGGTGGCCAAGCGCAGCAATGGCATCGGCCACGGCCTGCTTCACGGCTGCCTCGTCCGACACGTCGGCTACGAGACCTCTACCCTTGTCACCTACCCGCTGGTTGAACTCATCGGCCTGCGCCTGCTGGCGAAACGTGGCGGCTACTTTATCGCCTTTGGCAAGGGCCAAATCGGCCAGTGCCGCTCCAAAACCAGTGCTAGCACCGGTAATAAACCAAGTCTTGGACATATACTTAAGCAAAATTTTTCAAAATACTGAACATGGGGTAAGACGGACCCGGCGCCTTAATTGTTACCCAGGCACTTCTTCGTCACCCCCAAAAGGCTACCTGGCGACCACTTGCGGCCGTTCGTCGGCTAGGTATCGGCAACTGCTCCTGCATTACCTATTTTCGCAATCAAAACCAACAATCCTAGCCGGGCCTATGCGCATTACTCAAGCCCAAGGAAGGCTACTAGGTGTTATTCAGTAAATTAGTTAATATTGCGGTCAGATCAACTGGCCGCTAGCACGGCTTGCAAACCACATACGCAGCAATGCGAAAGGCTAAGGGAATTTCACTTGGAAAAGGAACCCCTGTTGAAAGGCCTGCTCCGCTTGGGGCAGGTCTTTTTTTAGGCGGCTACTACCGAGCCCGCGCAAATAAAAAGGACGCTCTTGCTAGAGCGTCCCGTCGTTAACAAACTAGTGAGCAACGTTTTAATAGCGGCCAGGACCATCGCGGTGGTCGCCCCGATGCTCACGGGGAGGTGGGCCGCCACGGCCTCTTTCGTGCACTACGCAAGAGCCCAGCGTAAGGCTGCCCACTACCAGCAGCGGCAATACCCGACGAAACAGAGTCGATAGCATAAACAAAATCAGTTGAGTAAAGAGAAATGTGCAACGTAGCACTGGATATCAAACGAGTTCTTTAATAGGAGAGTTAACGGGCCGGTCGATACTTGCGCCGCATTGGTCGGGCTTTGGCACCGTATATTTGTCTGGCAATAGGAAGTTTCCAAAAACCCTCTTGCTCATGGCCGACCACGCCGCCCCCAAAATCGCCTTCGAGGCCCTGACCTACGACGACGTACTGCTGCTGCCCGCTTACTCGGAGGTGCTCCCTCGCGACTGCGACCCCGGCACCCAGCTCACCTCCCGCATCCGGCTGCAAGTACCCCTGATTTCGGCTGCCATGGATACCGTGACGGAGGCCGACATGGCCATCGCGCTGGCGCAGGAAGGTGGTCTGGGCATTATTCATAAGAATATGAGCATCGGCAAGCAAGCCGAGCAGGTGCGCCGCGTCAAGCGCTCCGAGTCGGCCCTCATCCAAGACCCTTTTACGCTGCCGCCCACTGCTACCCTGGCCGATGCCCGCCACCTGATGCGCAAGCACGAGATTGGCGGTATTCCGATTGTGGATGCTGACCATCGCCTCCAGGGTATTCTCACGAGCCGCGACCTCCGCTTCGAGCGCGACCTCACGCCGAGCGTCACGACCGTAATGGTGCCGCTCTCCCGCCTCGTGACGGCTCCCGCTGGCATCGCCCAGGCCGATGCTGAAGAGCTGCTGCAAGACAGCAGAGTGGATAAGCTCCCGCTCGTGGACGGTGAAGGCCGCCTCACCGGCCTGATGACTTACAAGGATATTCGCAAGCGCCGCCGGGCCCCCAACGCCAGCAAGGATGAGAAAGGCCGCCTGCGCGTGGGTGCCGCCGTGGGCGTGACGCCCGACCTCATGCAGCGCGTAGCCGCCCTCGTGGAAGCCGGCGTCGACCTCATCAGCATCGATACGGCCCACGGCCACAGCCGCGGCGTGCTCGACGCCGTGCGCAGCATCAAGCAAGCTTACCCCGAAGTTGACCTTATGGCGGGCAACATCGCCACTGCCGCCGGGGCACGGGCCCTGGCCGAGGCCGGCGCCGATGTAGTGAAGGTGGGTGTAGGGCCCGGCTCCATCTGCACCACCCGCATTATTGCGGGCATCGGCGTGCCGCAGCTTTCGGCGGTGCTGGAGGCTGCCAAGGGGCTGGCCGGCACCCAAGCCACCTTGGTGGCCGATGGCGGCATCAAGTACAGCGGTGATATTGTGAAGGCCCTGGCCGGCGGCGCCGCTGCCGTGATGGTGGGCTCGCTGCTAGCCGGCGCCGAAGAAGCGCCCGGCGACCTCATCATCTACGAGGGCCGTCAGTTTAAGAGCTACCGCGGCATGGGCTCGGTCGAGGCAATGGAAGGCGGCTCGAAGGACCGCTACTTTCAGGATGCCGAAGACGATGTGAAGAAGCTCGTGCCCGAGGGCATCGTGGGCCGGGTGCCTTTTAAGGGCAGCGTGGCCGACGTGCTGTACCAGCTTGCCGGCGGCCTGCGGGCCGGCATGGGCTACGTGGGCGCCGCCGACCTACCCGCCCTGCAAGCAGCGCAGTTTGTGCGCATCACCGGGGCTGGCCTGCGCGAGAGCCACCCGCACGATGTGCAGATTACCCGCGAAGCCCCCAACTATTCGAGCCGCTAGCCACCCGCCCGCTCCAAGTAAAACTACTTGGGGCGGCACTTCGGCCAGCCGTCGTATTTTTGCCTTTCCGGCGGCTGCGTGGTGCCAGATAGTGGGAAGATTTAGCAGCTGTCTTACCTTTTGCTCATGCCCACTTTTTCTCGCTTTGCCTGGCTTTTAGTAGTAGCTGCCGCGTGTTGGCTGGTGTTGCTGCTGGCTACGCTCAGCCAGAGCCACTCGGTAGCTGGCCTGCCCGAAGCCCTGCCGCGCTGGCTGCTGCTAGTGGCCCAAGGTGGCTTCGCTGCCAGCATTTTTCTCTACGCTCGGGTGCAGCCCGAAGCCCTGCGCGGGCACAATTTTGTGCCCTTGCTGCGACAGCTATTTTGGCGTGGCCTGTTGCTTACGGCGGGCCTGCTGGCCCTGATGGCCATCGAGCACTTGGCCGTAGCCCACACGCTGCCCCTACCCGGCAACGCCACGCTGGCCGTGAGCTACACAGTGGCGCTGGCGCTGTTTATTTTGCTGCTGGCCCAAACTCTCTACTCCTGGCGCTCACTGATCAACTTTCGGAGTGGCCACCAGTTGCGGCGCGAATGGCTGGCTTTTGAGCTACTGTTGGGGGCCGTGCTGTTGCTTCAGCTCTTCGTGTGGCAATGGCCCTCCACGCTGCGGGTGTCGGTTATCACGGGGCTCGCTTTGTTTGGCGTGTACCTAAGCGGCCACCAGCGCTGGGTAGCCTATCTTAGCCAGGGGCAAAAAGTGCAGGCTATTCTGCTCCAGCTCGGTGTGCTGGGTTTTTTGCTGCTGTTTCTGCGCTACCTCACCCACGCCCAAACCGACTCGCTACTGCTAGCGCCGCCTACCCAGCAGGCTTTCCTGGTCTTAACCTCGTTTTTTGCTGCTTTCTACGCGCTGGCGGGGTTGCTGGTCTCGCTATTTAACTTGCCCACGGCGGATGTTTTTGAGCAGCGACGAAGCGAGATTATGAGCCTTCAGCAGCTCAGCCAGATTATTCAGCGCGGCCAAACGGCCTCCGAAATCTACCAGGCGCTCTTCGACTCGGCCATCAAAACAGTGCAGGCCGACGCCGCGTGGCTTGATACCCGCTCCCAGCCCACCGACCCGCCGGGCAGCCAGGGCGAGCCGCTGCTCTTCCACATCACGCCACCGATGCTGGAGCAGCTGCGCCCGCGGCTGGCTAGCCTACTGAGCGACACTACGCAGGCCGCCATAATCGACAACGACCTCGGGCGCTCGCAACGCTTGCTGGGGCTGGACTTTTCTTTTAATTCGGTGGCCGTGCTGCCCTTGCGTAGTGTGAGCTACGACTACGGCGTGATGGTGCTCTTCAAGGAGGGAGCCGAAGGCTTTGACCACGAGGATAGTAGCATCCTCAATACGTTTACTACCCAAACGGTTCTTAGCCTTGAAAACATCCAGCTAGCTCACGAGTCGCGCATTAACCAGCGCACTCAAGATGAGCTGCGCATCGCCGCGCTGGTGCAGGAGCGCCTCATCCCGAAGAAGCTTCCTACCGACAACTGGTTTGAAATCAGCACGTACGCCCAGGCGGCCAAGGAAGTGGGCGGTGATTTTTATGACTTTCTGCACTTGCCGGGCCAGCGGCTGGCCATTCTCATCGGCGACGTGTCGGGCAAGGGCGTCACGGCGGCCTTCCACACGGCGCAGATGAAGGGCATCTTCCACGCCCTTATGCAAGCCAACCCACTGGCCAAAAACGAGCGTAACCGCTACCCCGACCCGCATCGCTTTATGGTGCAAGCCAACGAGGCCCTCACCCACTGCCTCGAACGCTCGTCTTTTATTACGGCGGCCTTTTATTTGATTGACTACCAGGCCGGCGGCTTTAGCTTTGCCCGGGCCGGACACTGCCACACTCTTTATTACCATTCTATTAAAGAGGAGGTTAGCTACTTCCGCACCGAAGGCTTGGGGCTAGGCATCATCCGCGATGCCAGCTATGAGAAGTACGTCAAGAACCAGTTTTGGGACTACAACCCCGGTGACGTCATGGTTATTTATACCGACGGCATTGTGGAAGCCCGCGACGACGAGGGCAACGAGTACGGCGAGGAGCGGCTCCGGGAAATGCTGAGCAATTGCTTCTACCAGTCGGCCGAAGAAATAAATAACTACATCCGCGAAGACGTGCAGGAATTCAGCCGGGGCCTGCCGCTACACGACGACCAAACGCTGCTCGTCATCAAATTTAAAGCCGCTCAACCCCAAGGGTAACCCCCGCGTATGGGGCCTATTATGAAAGTAACTTCCCAACCCTCTGCCGATACGCTCACGCTGGTCCTCGATGGCGAGCTCGACGCTTCGTCGGCCGTAGTTCTTGATACTGAGCTTAACAAACCAGGTCTGCTCAATTATCGTAAGGTTCTTATCGATTGCCAGCGTCTTAGCTATATCTCCTCAGCTGGCTTGGGCGTTTTTATCTCGCATTTGCAGCGCCTCCAGGACTCTGACGTCAAGCTCGTGTTCTACAACATGCAGGAGAAGGTATTTAACGTATTTGAAATTCTTGGCCTCGACTCGCTCATGAACATTGTGCCTACCGCCGAAGAGGCGCAGGCCGCGTAGCTTTCTCTTTGCCTCCGCAGGTAGCACCCGGCCCGGCTTATCAGCCCAGGTAGGTGCCTGCTCGACGTCCACTCCCATGCAAGACCACATCCGCATTAGCTGTTCGCGCCAGAACCTCCAGCAGGTGCGTGACTTCGTGCGCGGGTTTTTGTTGGCGGCGCAGCGTAGCGAGCTGGTTGTAAACCAAGTGGTACTGGCAGTGGATGAGGTAGTAGCCAATTTTATCATTCACGCCAATGGCGAGGATGCCAACCAATTTTTAGATTTGCTGCTGGTGCTCAGTGACCACCACCTCGACATCGAGATTGAGGACCACGGCAGCAATCTGTTTTTACCCCAGGGAGCTACGCCCAGCCCCGACCTGCGCGAATACATCCGCCAGGGCCGCAAGGGCGGCATGGGTATGACGCTGGTATCGCGCATTATGGACCGGGTGGAGTTTTTTGAGCGCAACTCGCATACCATCTGCCACTTAAGCAAAGTCTTGGTGTAGCCGTGCCGGCCGAGAGCTTTACGAGTGGAAAAACGCTGAGTAAGCAGCTCAGGAAATAAAAAGGCCCGTTTGCCCCTACCAAGCGCCTTTTCCACATTTTCGCGTTTACCCGATTTCGGATATTTTCCGCCCCCGGCATTTTTCTTCGTAAAATTGCATCAGCATTGTGCCCGATGCGTTGGGAATTGCTTCCCGGCACCCATTGGGTTGGTCCGCTCCTTTTTTCTATGCAAGTACGCCTTCCGTTAGCCGGTGCCGCCGCTGCTAGCCTGTTGCAGCTAGCCGCCTGCCAAACCAGCAAACCCACTACCGCTACTACGTCGGCTGGCTCTGCGCTCGCTACTGCCACCGGGGTTAGCCCCGTACCCAACGGCCCCGCTATCGAAACCTTGGGCGCCACCCAAGTACCGGCCCGGGAGTTTGCCTACGTTTATAAGAAGAATAATGGTACGGCCGCCGATTACGGTACCCGTCCGAGCGTTACCGACTACCTCACGCTCTATACCAACTTCCGCCTCAAGGTACTGGATGCCGAGAAGCACGGCCTCGACACTACCCAGGCTTTTCGGCGCGAGCTCGATGGCTACCGGCAGCAGCTGGCCCAGCCTTACCTCACCGAGAAAGGCGTCACCGACCAGCTCGTGCGAGAGGCCTACAGCCGCCTGGGCCAGGAGGTGAATGCCTCCCACATTCTTATTCGGGTGGCCCTCGATGCCAACCCAGCCGATACACTGGCCGCTTACCAAAAAATTCAGGCGCTGCGCCAGCGCATCGTGGGCGGTGAGGATTTTGGCACCGTGGCCCGTAGTACCAGCGAAGACCCATCAGCCAAGGAGAATGGTGGCAAGCTCGGCTACTTCACGGCCATGCAGATGGTATATCCATTTGAAACGGCCGCTTACCTTACGCCCGTGGGCCAGGTAAGCATGCCCATCCGCACCCGTTTTGGCTACCATATTATCAAGGTCAATGACCGCCGCGCGGCGCAGGGCGAAATCAAAGTGGCGCACCTGATGGTGCGCGTGACGCCCCAGGCGCCCAAGAACGACTCGCTGGCGGCACACAAGAAAATCGACGAGCTCTACGCCCGCCTGCGCAAGGGCGAAAACTGGAACAAGCTCGTGGCCCAGTTTTCGGAAGATGCCGGCTCGGCCCCCAATGGTGGCGAGCTGCCGGCCTTCGGCACTGGCCGCATGATTCCTTCCTTCGAGGAAGTGGCGTTTAAGCTGCAAAAGCCCGGCGACATCTCGGCACCGGTGGCCACGCCCTACGGCTGGCACATTATCAAGCTGGTAGAGCGGCAGCCGCTAGCGCCCTTTGCGGCGATGGAGCCCACGCTTAAAAGCAAGGTTGGTAAAGACTCGCGCTCGGAGCTCAACCGCGCCGCCTTCCTCAAGCGCATTCGCCAGGAAGACCAGTTTGTGGAAATTCCGGCCGCGAAAGCCCTCGCCTTCAGCCAGGCCGATACGGCCTTGGTGAAAGGACACTACAAGTTCAACCCGGCGGCCACGACGGCCAGTGGCGCCAAAGCTTCGAAGCGCACTACTAAGGCTGGGGGCGACAAGCTGCCGCTGTTCACCATTAAGAGCCAGCCCTATACGGTGGCTAGCTTCCTGACCTACGTGCAGCAAAACCAGCGGCCGCGCCCCACGGCCGAGCCCGCCTTTGCGATGCAGCAGCTCTACGACCAGTATGTGGACCAAAGCCTGACCGACTTTGAGAGGGCTAGCTTGCCCACTAAGTACGAGGACTACCGGATGCTCGTGCAGGAGTACCGCGATGGCATTTTGCTTTTCCAGCTCATGGACGAGAAGGTGTGGACCAAAGCCATTGAGGACACCGCGGGCCTGCGCAAGTTCTTCTTGGCCAACCAGGCCAACTACCAGTTTGGGCAGCGCGCCCGGGGCATGGTTATCTCGGCGGCCACGCCTCGGCTGCTGGCCCGCGCTCAGCGCGAGCTGCCCGCTGGCCGCTACGCCGTGGTGGGCCAGTCGGGATCAGCCTTGGTGCACTTTAAGCCCGGCACCGCTACTCTCGCTACCACGGCTTCGGCTATTTTGGATGACGCCGCCCGCCGCCTGAGCCAGGATACGGCCCTGACCGTGACCATCGCCGGCCACATTCGCCGGGGCGAAAGCGCCGCGCTGGCCCGCCAGCGCGCCACGGCCGCGCTCAACTACCTGGCCACTATGGGGAAAGTTGAGCGGAGCCGCCTGGCTATTGCTCCCGCTGCCGCCACTACCGCCAACGGCGACACGCGGCTAGTTTTCTTTAGCAATTCGCCCGCCGCCCTCGAAGCCCGGCTGAACCAGCAAAACCCACTGGCCGTGCAGGTGCAGCAGCGCATTTTTCAAAAGGGTGATAATAAGGTGATGGATGACTACCTCACCCACCCCGCTGGCACCTACACTACCCAGCGCGACGGCCGCTACTACGCCGTAATAGTGCGGCAAAACCTGCCCGCGGGCCCCAAAGCCTTGAGCGATGCCCGTGGCCAAGCTACCAGCGACTACCAGAACTACCTCGAAAAACAGTGGATTGAGCAACTCCGCCAGCAGTACCCGGTACAAGTAAATGAAGGCGAAGTAACCAAGCTCGTGACAAAATAAGGCCGCAGTTTTGGTCGTTACTGCTGAATTTTATAGTCCTTCTCGCCTGTTATCGCCCCGCTGGTGGCAACCTTTGGCCCACCCGGTTACTCTCTACTCTATGCAGCTTATCCCTTCGCGCTTATCCACTTTTTTTAGTCTGGCCCTGGGCTTGGTTTTAGCGATTCCGCTTACCAGCCAGGCCCAGCTCGGCATCAGCCGCCCCCGCGGGCAGCAGCTCCTCGATGGTATCGCCGTGAAGGTGGATAACCAGATTGTGTTGCGCTCCGAAATTGAAGGCATTGTGGCCCAGGAGCAAGCCCGGGCGCAGGGCAAGGCCCTGCCTGCTGACCTGCGCTGCCACATCATCCAGAGCCTGGTGCTCAGCAAGCTAATGCTCGCCCGCGCTGAGGTCGACTCCGTCACGGTGACCGATGCACGCGTGAGCAGCGAGCTCGACCGCCGCATGAACTACTTCGTGCAGCAGGTAGGCTCCGAAAAGAAGCTGGAAGAGCTGTACAACAAGCCCGTACGGGTGCTGAAGGAAGACCTGCGCCCCCAGGTGCGCGACCAGCTCGTGCAGCAGGAAATGCAGGATAAAATCTCGGGTAAGGTCACCGTGACGCCCCGCGAAGTGAAGGAGTACTTCGACAAAGTGCCCAAAGACAGTATTCCTTACTTTTCGACGGAAGTCGAAGTGGGCCAGATCGTGATCCCAGCCCAGGTAAATGATAAGGCCAAACAAGCGGCCATCGCGCAGCTCAACGACCTGCGGGCGCGCATTCAGGCTGGCGAAAGCTTTGAGGAGCTAGCCAAAAAATATTCGCAGGACCCCGGCTCGGGGGCGCAGGGTGGTTACCTCGGGTTTTTCAAAAAGGGCGAGCTGGTACCCGAGTACGAAGCTGCCTCGCGCAAGCTGGAGCCCGGCCAAATGTCGCCCGTAGTAGAGTCGCAGTTTGGCTTTCACCTCATCCAGTTCATTGAGCGCAAAGGTGACTCGTATTCGACGCGCCACATCCTGCTGAAACCCGCATCGGGCGCGGCCGACGCGGGCGAAGCGGCGATTAAGCTGACGCGCATTCGCCGCCAGATTTTGAAGGACAGCATTTCCTTCTCGAAAGCCGCCAAAGAGTTCAGCACCGACAAGCAGTCGAGCAGCAATGGCGGTCTGCTTGCCAACCGCCAGGATGGTGGCTCGAAGCTTCCCCTCGACAAGCTCGATCCGGCTATCTTCTTCGTGATCGATACGATGAAGGTGGGTCACATTACGCCGCCCATGCCCTACCGCACCGACGATGGCAAGGATGCGATGCGCATGCTCTATCTCAAGAGCAACACCCCGCCTCACCAGGCCAACCTGCTCGATGACTACCAGAAAATATCGCAGGCGGCCTTGGCTCAAAAGAAAAGCAGAGCCCTGGATGAGTGGTACGAGAAGAACCGTAATACCGTGTATCTAGAAGTGGCCCCCGAGTATGCGCAATGCAAAGTACTGACGGCCAGCGCGGACCAATAAAGTACTCTCCTCACCCAGTACGTCATGCTGAGCTTGCAAGGCATCTTTCCCCAGTAGTAAGCTCAATCTTTAGGATTAGCTAGCCGGTAGAGATGCTTCGCAAGCTCAGCATGAACTGTGTTTACGAAGCAAGTAAAAGATGAAAATTGGCGTC
>CAZERY010000093.1:5364-12465 GCA_964514915.1 uncultured Hymenobacter sp. | reverse complement strand
CGCCAGCATTCCGGCCGAGCAGCGCCGCAAAGCCGGCCTCAGCGACTCGCTCATCCGTTTGAGCGTGGGCATTGAGGACGCCGAAGATTTGATTGACGACCTGGCCCAGGCAATAGGATAGGAGTGCGGGGCGAAGTGGGGTGGTTGGGTGACGAATAGCTACCCTCAACCCACCCACCCCGGCAGCCTCGTAGGTGCGGTATTTTCCGCAATTCTCCTGGTCGATGCGTTTGTTTTTGCTGCTATTGTTCCTCGTGGCGGGCTGCCGGTCTGCCGCGCCCACATTACCGCCAGTGCCTACTACTTCTATCCTGCGTACTAGCCCCATTCCGTACCTCGCCCTCGGCGACTCTTACACCATCGGCGAAGGCGCGGCGGCCGCCGACCGCTGGCCGGTGCAGCTGGCCGCGCTGGCTAGCCAGCACGGTACTCAGCTAGCTGCCCCCGACATTATTGCTCGTACCGGCTGGACGACCGCCGAGCTTCAGCACGCCATCGCGGCGAGTGGCAACCACCGCACCGACTATGGGCTGGTGTCGCTGCTCATTGGCGTCAATAACCAGTACCGGGGCCAGAGCCTGGCTACGTACCGGGCCGAGTTTCGGCAGCTGCTCGCCACTGCCATTGCCTTCGCGGGCGGGGCCCAAAACCGGGTAGTGGTGCTCAGTATTCCCGACTGGGGCCAGACACCCTTCGCCGAAGGCCGCGACCGGGCCCAGATTAGCCAAGAAATCGACCAGTTCAACGTAGTGGCGCACGAGGAGTGCCAGCATGCCGACGTATCGTTTGTGAATATTACGCCGCTCACCCGGGCCGCCGCCGGCGAGGAAAATCAGTTTACGCCTGATGGCCTGCACTATACGGGTGCGCAGATGCGCCACTGGGCCGAGCAAGCCTGGCCAGTTCTGCAAAAGCTCATGCAGTAATGCCCAACTTTGCGGTGTAGCAACCTCTGCTCGCGGCTGGGTTTTCCGAACTCCTGGCTTGGCCTGGGGCAGCTGCACCTACTTACGCCGCACCTTATGAAATATTTACTGCTCGCGCTGCCCGCCACCTTATTTGCTACTCAGGCCTTTGGGCAGCAAGTAGAGTTTTCGGGCCGGGCTACTGCTGGCTTCTCCGAGTTTCGGGGTAGCAATGCCGTTACCACTACTACCGTCAACTACACCACGGCCAATGCCGAGAACAGCCGGGCCGTCAACCCGTTTGGCAAGCAGCTGGGGGCGGGTGGGGGCCTGAGCCTGCGAGCGCAGCGCGTGGGTAAAATCGGCCTGCTCACGGCTTTCGACCTGGGCTACGACCTGATGCAGGCCCGCACTACCGTCAACTACCTCAACTACAGCAGCACGGTTGTAAACTATGGCCGCACTGCCACCGGCATCACGCACCTCTACACGCAGGCCGCCACGGCCTTTGCGGGAGTGGGCTGGCGCCTGGGCCAGGATAAAAAGCTGCAACTCGACGCCTTGGTTGGCCCCGAGCTAGCCTACATCGTCACGGCTCGCGAAACGGGTAGCGGCACTACCAGCACCGGCGACTGGCAAACCAGCGTGAAGCGCAGCACGGCCAACTCGCTCGATTTCCGGCTGCGCGGCGACGTCACGGTATGGCGCGGCAAGGTGGGCCTGGTCGCCAGCTACTCGTGGGGCTTCACCAACTACGCCACCGGCATCACCAACACCACTGACCCCCAGGCCTACGCCCGCCTGGTGCGCGTGGGGCTAGCCTACCGCTTCAAATAGCACCCTTGTAAAGCATTAGGGCTAGCTGAGCGTCTTACGCAGCCCGGCCTTTTGTGGCCGGCGCCCCCCGATGCAGCTTCAGCCCCGCCGCCAAGGCCAGAAATACTATAATGCACTGCCCACCAGCGTGAGCCCGCCCTCGGGCTACGCCGCGCTGCTGCGCCGCTACCTGTTTGAGAAAGCCGAGCGTGAGCCTAGCCAACCCCTCGGCCCCTTTCGGGCCGAGGCGGCGGCGCTGGCGGCGCCCGTGCCGGCCACGGCCCTGCGCGCTACCTGGCTGGGCCACAGCACCGTGCTGCTCGAAGTCGATGGCCGGCGCTTCCTCACCGACCCGGTGTGGGCCGAGCGCGCCTCGCCCTCGCAGCTGGTGGGCCCCAAGCGGTTTTTTGCCCCGCCGCTCGCCCTGGCCGACGTGCCGCCGCTCGATGGCATCATCCTCTCGCACGACCACTACGACCATCTCGACCAAGCGGCCATCCGCGCGCTGGCCCGGCGGGGCGAGCGGTTTTTTTGTCCGCTGGGCGTGGGCGCGCACCTGCGCCGCTGGGGCGTGGCCGCCGACCGCATCACCGAAGCCACTTGGTGGGACGTCATTCCGCTAGCCCCCGATTTTGAGCTGGTTGCCACGCCGGCCCGACACTTCTCGGGGCGTGGGCTGCTCAATCGCGACAGTACCTTATGGGCTTCGTGGGTGCTGCGCGGGCCGCAGCACCGGGTATTCTTTGGGGGCGACTCGGGGCCGTTTGACGAGGCCTTTCGGCAGATTGGTGCTGCCTACGGGCCCTTCGATTTGGTGATGCTCGAAATCGGGGCGGCCGACCCCGAATGGGCCGATATTCACCTGGGCCCCGATAATGCCCTGGCAGCCCACCAACTGCTCGGGGGCGGCCCACTGCTGCCGCTGCACTGGGCCACGTTCAACCTGGCCTTTCACGCTTGGCGCCAGCCGGTGCAGCGCCTGCTTGCCGCTGCTGGCCCCACCGTGCCCTTGCTGCTGCCCGCCCCAGGCCAGCGCGTAGACGTGGCCGCCGGCGCCCTCGACTCGGGCTGGTGGCTTCGCTAATTGCGGGTTAGGAAATGTAGTAAAATACGTTTCGGAAAGGCTAATAAAGATTTATTTTTTAGCTACTTAAGTAGGGGCAATGGTTTTGGGTAAAACGTGCGCCCAGCTTTAACCGCGCCCTGGACAAGCCAGTCGAGCTCCTTGTCCACTTGCCTCTGGCAGTGGTTTCGTGTAACAGCAGCGCCGCTTTGGCAGTGGCTCTGGAGTTGTCAGCTGTCTGCCAATTAAGAGAAGCTGGGTTGACTCCGAGCGTAACGCCTGGGGCAATTATGCTGCCTCGCTTTGGGGAACCACCTGCTAAATCGGTCATAACTAACTACTGTTTGTTGTGGTAATTATTTTACAAAAATCCTTGTGCAAACACTATAGGTGTGTAATTTGCCGCCCGAAACGAATTCTTTTAAGTTAATCTTTCTTCCATGCAAAAATTCTTACTTACGCCATTATTTGCAGTAGCGGCCCTGGCGGCGCACGCGCAAAAAGTGACAGTAACTGGCCGGGTACTCAGCACCACCGGCGAGGTCCAGCCCGGCGCCACCGTGCTGGAACGCGGCACCACCAACGGCACCGCTACCTCCGCCGATGGCAATTTTACCCTGGCCGTGACGCCGGGCGCTACGCTTACTATATCGGCCATTGGCTTTGCTACGCAGCAAGTGCCGGTAAATGGCCGCACGAACATCGACGTGCGCCTGGTGGCATCGGCCACCGACCTGGGCGATGTGGTAGTAACCGGCTCGCGGGCAGCCGTGGGTCGCTCCAACGTGTTGACCACCGCACCAGTCGACGTTATTTCAGCCCGCGAAATCAAAGCCTTTGCCCAAACCGACGTGAGCCAGGCGTTGACGTACGCGGCCCCGTCGTTTCAGTCGTCGCGCCAGTCCATTTCGGATGGTACCGACTTCGTAGACCCGGCTAGCCTGCGCGGCCTCGGCCCCGACCAGGTGCTGGTGCTGGTAAACGGCAAGCGTCGGCACACCTCGTCGCTGGTCAACATCAATGGTACGGTGGGCCGGGGATCGGTGGGTACCGACCTGAACGTGATCCCGACGGCGAGTATCAAGCGTATCGAGGTGCTGCGCGATGGCGCGGCGGCGCTCTACGGCTCCGATGCCATTGCGGGCGTTATCAACATTCAGCTCAAAGACGACTCGACCGGCGTCACGAGCAGCGGCTACTACGGCCAAACCACGCAGAGCGACGGCAAAACCGAGCAGGCGGATATCAACATTGGCATTGGCCTGAATAAGCGCGGGTTTCTGGACTTGAGTGGCCAGTTCATTAACCGGGGTTACACCAACCGTGCGTTTGCGGATAACGCGCCGCTGATTTACCTCGGGGCTAATACGGGCAACTTTCCCGCTGGCTCGACTGAGCAGCAGCGTATTGCCCTGAAGGCCGCCGACGACGCGCTAGTGGCCAAGAATGGCTTTGATCGCAACGACATACGGGTGGGCCAGTCGGCCTCGCGCAATTTTGGTGGCTTTATCAACGCGGGTTATCGCTTGGGCGCCGGCTACGAGGTGTACTTCACGGGCGGCGCTTCGTACCGCACGGGCCGGGGGCCGGGCTTCAATCGCCTGCCCAACCAGCCCATTCAGATCGACGCAACTATCTATCCGAACGGCTTTTTGCCCTTCATCAATACCACCATCTACGACCAGTCGGCCATCGTGGGCCTGCGTAAGTCGTTTGGCGGCTTCGCGGCCGACCTGAGCAACACGTTTGGGCGCAATGAGCTGGATTACAACGTGAGCGGCTCGCTGAATGCCTCGCTGCCGGTGGGCACCAGCCCGCGCGACTTCTACGCCGGGCGGCTGGCTTTCCTGCAAAACACCACCAATCTGGGCCTGTCGCGCCGGTTTACCGACGTAGGGCCGCTCGCCAACCTCAACGTGGCGTTTGGTGGCGAATTTCGAATTGATAACTTCTTGATTGGTAAAGGCGAATACGCCTCTTATGCGAATTTTGGCCGGCAGGCCCAAACTGGCACTACGGCTGCGGGTGCACCCATCCTGAGCCCTACCGCGCCGGGATCGCAGGTGTTTCCGGGCTATCAGCCCGCCGATGAGCTCAACAAGTCGCGTACCAACGTGGCGGGCTACCTCGACCTGGAAAGCGACATTACCGACCGTCTGCTGGTGCACCTGGCCGGCCGGGCCGAAAACTACAGCGACTTTGGGGGCAACGTGAGCGGCCAGGCGGCGGCCCGCTTCAGCATTATCGACGCGCTGGCCCTGCGCGGCTCGATCGGCAATGGCTTCCGGGCTCCGTCGTTGCAGCAGCGCTACTTTACCAATACCAGCACCCAGACGGTGAGCGGCGTGCAAAGCCAGGTGCTAACGCTGAATAATGACAGCCCCCTTGTGCGCAACGACTTCTCGAACACCACGCAGCCGGGCTTCGGAGTTGAGCCACTGAAACAGGAAAAATCGGCCAACTACAGCGTGGGTCTGACTTCGCGGGCGGGTGGCTTCACGCTAACTGTGGATGCGTATCAGATCGATATCCGCGACCGGATTGTGCTCTCCTCGCAGTTTACGACGGCCAATGCTATCGTAAAAACCATTCTGGCCAACCGGCCGGACATTGGCCGGGTGCAGTTCTTTGCCAATGCCGTGAATACGCGTACGCAGGGTGTTGATATTGTGGCCAACGAGCGCATTCCGCTCGGCGAAAATAGCCGCCTGCTGCTGACGGCCTCGGCCAACTTCAACCAGACGACCGTGCGGAGCTTGAATAGCTCGTCGAGCACCATCAACAACGACCAGACGGTAGGCACCACCAACCTGCAAAATACCCTGTTTGACCGCCAGCAGCGTACGCGCCTCGAAGCTGGTAACCCCCGCAGCAAAATCAACCTGTCGGCGGCCTACACCATCGGCAAGTTTGGCATTGAAGCTCGTTCGGTGCGCTTTGGCGAAGTGCAAACCAAAGATGCTGACCCGACGCGCTCTAGCCTCGACCAGACTTTCTCGGCTAAATGGATTACCGATGTAACCCTGAATGCGCAGATTACGAAGCAAGTAGGCTTGACGGTGGGCGTCAATAACTTGTTTAACGTATATCCCGACAAGATTTACGTGAACCCGCGCAACTTCTCCACCAATACCTCGGCCGACCCTAACCTGAGCTACTCCTCCAGTCTCGACAACTCGAATCGCGGCCGCTTTCTCTACAATGCCAACCAGTTTGGCTTTAATGGGGCGTATTACTTCACCCGCTTGAACATCACGCTGTAAGCACCACCATAAACCCAAGCCTTTTCGTCAAAAAAGCCCGCGCCGAATTAATCGGGGCGGGCTTTTTTAATGGTATGCTACTGATCAATTGGCTACCAGGCAGCTACTTGCCGCTAGCCCCGCTGTTGCTATCCAAAATCTGAAAGAGCTCGTCGAGCTTGGGCGTGAGAATAATCTCGGTGCGGCGGTTGATGGCCTTGTTCTGGGGCGTGTCGTTGGCGGCCACGGGCACGTACTGCGAGCGGCCCGACGCCGTGATGCGGCTGGGCTCGACGCCGGCCGTGGTGAGCAAGCGCGCAATGTCGGTGGCGCGCAGGGCGCTCAGGTCCCAGTTGTCGGTGATGGGGCCGGTGCCGCGCATGGGCACGTTGTCGGTGTGGCCTTCCACCACCACGTTTACGTCTTTCTGCTCTTGCAGCACGGTGGCCAGCTTCTTGAGGGCTTCCTGGCCCTTGGGATCGACTTTGGTCGAGCCCGATTTGAAAAGTAGCTGCTCGGAAAGCGACACGTACACTTTTCCATCCTTGAGCTTCACTTGCAGGTCGGAGGAATTGAAGCTGAGCAGGGCCTTGCTCACGCGGGCTTTGAGGTCGTTCACAGCCTTATCCTTGTCGGCCAGCGCCTGGGTGAGCTCGGTGAGCTTGGCCTCGCGGGTGGCAAGGTCGGCGGCCAGCCGATCGTTGTCCGACTTGGTTTTGCGCAGGTTCACGTCGAGCTGGCCTAGCTCGCTTTCGCGGGTAGCGAGGTCCTTGGCGAGCTTGCCATAGTCGGCGTTGCGGTCGGCGAGGGCCCGGTCGCTGTTTTTGCGCAGCTTATCGTAGTTATCCGTGAGCTGGCTATACAGGGTGCGGGTATGGCGCAGGGCGGTGCCGGTCTGGGTCGAGTCGGCCACGAGGCGCTTTTGGTCGAGGCGCAGCTCGGCGAGCGCGTCGGTGGTTTTTTGCAGGTCGGCTTTGGTTTGGCGCAGCTGGTTTTGGGTAGTAGCCAGCGACTGGGCCTCGCTCTGCTGGCGGGCTTGCAGCTCATCGTAGCGCTTGGCCGTCACGCAGCTGGT
>CAZERY010000093.1:0-5264 GCA_964514915.1 uncultured Hymenobacter sp. | reverse complement strand
GGCTTGCAGCCAGCCGCTTATAGCTTCTCCAAAATGGCTTGGTTCCGGCGCGAAGAAAAGGGCATTAACACGCCTACCGAACAAAAAAAAGAGACTCCCGACGGCCTCTGGTACAAGTGCCCCGAGTGTAAAACGGTGGTGACGATGGCCGAACACAAGCGCCTTCGCTACGTGTGCGGCAACTGTAGCTACCACGACCGCATCGATGCGGCTACGTACTTCGATCTTTTGTTTGATGACGGTAAGTTTGAGGAGTTGAACCCCGATCTCACCTCGGCCGATCCGCTGCGCTTTACCGATACCAAAGCCTATCCGCAGCGCTTACAGGCCACCGAAAGAAGTACGGGCCTGAAAGACGCCGTGCGCACCGCACACGGCCTGAGTGCCGGCCAGCCGCTGGTGGTGGCGGCCATGGACTTCAAGTTTATTGGCGGCTCGATGGGCTCAGTGGTGGGCGAAAAAATAGCCCGCGCTATCGACTACGCCCGCCAAAACCGGGTGCCGTTCCTCATGATTTCGCGCTCGGGCGGTGCCCGCATGATGGAGGCCGGCTACTCGCTGATGCAGATGGCCAAGACCTCAGCCAAGCTAGCCCTGCTGGCCGAGGCCGGTGTACCCTACGTGAGCCTGCTCACCGACCCTACCACGGGCGGCGTCACGGCCTCCTTCGCCATGCTTGGCGATTTTAACATTGCCGAGCCCGGTGCGCTCATCGGTTTTGCCGGCCCGCGCGTCATCAAAGAAACTATTGGTAAAGACTTGCCGAAAGGCTTCCAAAGCGCGGAGTTTGTGCTGGAGCACGGCTTCCTCGACTTTATCGTCGACCGCCGCGAGCTCAAGCAGCGGCTAGCCGACCTGTTGGGTATCGTGAAAAAAAGCTAGCCATACCGGTTGCCAAGCAAGTAGTGGCTAGCAACTCCGGCCAGCTTACGGGCCCTTGGCACGACTTCAGAAAAGCCCGCTCTGGCAACCAGAGCGGGCTTTTGCGTATAAGGCCCGATTGGTTCTGCCGATTTTCATTACTTCTTGAGCTTAAAATGACAACTACTCCTAAATCTTTCTTGGCTGTATTGCTAGCCTTCGTACTACTATTAGGCTCGTGCGCCTCGTCGCGCCAGGCCACTACGCAGCCCGACTTATCGAGCAATAATGGCACTGGGGTGCGCAAAGACGGCATGAACAAAACCACTAAGGGCGGCCTGTTTGGCGCGGGTGGTGGCGCCGTGGTAGGCGGCGTGATAGGAGGTCTCTTGGGGGGCGGCCGTGGCACAGCGGCTGGCGCCATTCTGGGGGCTGCTGTGGGTGGCGGCGCTGGGGCCCTCATCGGCCGCAAGATGGACAAGCAAGCCGCCGAGCTTCAGCGCGACATGGCTAATGCCAAAGTAGAGCGCGTGGGCGAAGGCATCAAAATCACCTTTGATGCGGGTATTTTATTTGACACCAATAGCAGTGCTCTGCGCCCTGCCTCGCAGGCCGACATCTCGAAGCTGGCCGCTACGTTGCAGAAATACCCCGATACCAACGTGCTCGTGCAAGGCCACACCGATAATACCGGTACCGATGCCATCAACCAGCCGCTGAGCGAAAACCGGGCGCAGTCGGTAGCCAATAGTCTGACTACGAACGGGGTAGCTAGCAGCCGCATTACTACCCGCGGCTTTGGCTCGACCGAGCCCGTGGCCGATAATAGCACCGCCGAAGGCCGGCAGGCCAATCGCCGCGTAGAGGTAGCCATTTTTGCCAACGAAAAAATGAAGAAGGCTGCCGAGGCGGGTACTCTTTAAAAACTAGCTAACTCATTAGCTGCAAAAAAGCCCAAAGCATTCAGATGCTTTGGGCTTTTTTGCAGTAAACAGGTAATTATTGCGTAGTGGTAACCTTGTGAACCGCAACCAGAATAAAAAGCAGCATCCGGCCCGCTATAACCGCTGCTATAACAAGTAGCCGCTAGCTTTTTCAGACTTTCTTTGGGCAACAGCTTGGCCGGGCGGCAGGCTTTTTTGGCTAACCGCCTAGGCAAGTGACCAGCTAAAAAAGCTGCTTGGGCTAGCCAGGTTTGGCAAGGTGGTTGTACTATGCCGTACTTGCCGGCCTATTGCTGCCCAGGTGGGCAGCCGGTAGTTACCTTTTTTTAATTTCAGTAGTTTATGAAAGCACTACGTTTTTCTTTTTCCTCGTTATTATCGCTGCTATTGCTGCTAGGGCACTTTGCCCAGGCGCAGTCTACTACCGTCACCACCGACAAGCCCGCGGGCATGACCAAAACCTTGAAAGGTGGCATCCTGGGGGGCCTGGGCGGGGCGGCCGGCGGGGCCATTCTGGGCCGCGTTATTGGTGGTAAGTCGGGTACGGCTAAGGGAGCCATTCTGGGCGCGGCCGTGGGCGGTGCGGGTGGAGCACTCATCGGCCGGCGCATGGATAAGCAGGCCGCCGAGCTGCGTCGCGACCTCGAAGGTGCCAAAGTAGAGCGCGTGGGCGAGGGTATTAAGATCACGTTTGCTTCGGGCATTTTGTTTGCCACCAACTCTTCTAGCCTGACTTCGGCGGCGGCTGGCAACATCGACGAGCTAGCTACCACGCTCCAGAAATACGCCGACACCAACGTTACTATCGACGGCCACACCGACTCATCGGGCTCCGATGCCATCAACCAGCCCCTCAGTCAGCGCAGAGCCCAGGCCGTAGCCAATGAGCTGACTGCTAAAGGCGTGGATACCAGCCGTATCACAGCTACAGGCTACGGTTCGAGCCAGCCGGTAGGCGACAACGCTACCGCCGCTGGCAAAGCCGCTAACCGCCGCGTGGAGGTAGCCATTTTTGCCAACGCGAAGATGCAGAAGGCCGCTAAAAGAGGCCAGCTCTAATACGCCCGAGTTGCGTGAGGTACGCAGCTTGTTTAGCCATCGAAAAGGCCACCCAACTGGGTGGCCTTTTTCATTATATCGGGTTAAGTAAGCTGGCATATAGCGGCCCGAATACCGTTCGCACCTGCCAGTAATACGCTTAATAAGTACGTATTACAGCTCCCCTTGCCACACGGCGAAGTGGGGTGGCCAGCGATGGGGTGCAATCGTGGTACCGCGCTCCCAGAGCCCAAATACGGCGGACCCCGACCCCGAAAGGCTGGCGTAAGCTGCCCCAGCCGCGTAAAGCTGTGCTTTTACTTCGGCTAAAATCGGGTAAGCAGGGGCCAGCGCCGTCTCAAAGTCGTTGACGACGCGGCCGGGCCAAGTGGCGAGTGGCTCGGCCAGGGCCTGGCGCAGGCTGTGCTGCGGCGGCTGGGGGCGTACGCGGGCATAGGCTTCGGCCGTGCTGATGCCGATGCCGGGCCACACCACCACGCAGGGTGTGCCGCGCAAATCGAGGGCTAGCGGCTCAAAAGCATCACCCTTGCCCGAAGCCAGCACCGGCTGGTTTTCTAGGAAAAAGGCGCAGTCGGCCCCCAGGCGGCTGGCGTAGGCCATGAGCTGCGCCGGGGCGAGCCCCAGGCCAAATAGCTCATTGAAGCTGCGCAACGCAAAAGCCGCATCGGCCGAGCCGCCGCCCAGGCCGGCGCCAATGGGCACCACTTTGTGTAGGTGTAGCTGGGCTGCGGGCAGCTGTGGGAAGTTAGCTTTTAATAGTTCGTAAGCCTTGAGACAGAGATTGGTAGCTGGGTTACCGGGTACGGGGCGGCCCGTGAGCGCGAGCGTAGTGGCCGGTGTGGCATCGGGAGCCGGCAGCACTTCCAGGACGTCCGTCCAGGGCAGGGGCACGAAGGAAGTTTCGAGGTTGTGGTAGCCATCGGCCCGCTTCGCTACGATGTGCAGGCCGAGGTTGAGCTTGGCGTTGGGGAAAGAAAGCAAGGGGCGGGAGAAAATAGTGGGCGATGAACAGGCCGCCAGGCAACGGTCGGCTGGCTGGTGGCTTACTTCGTGCAAAGAAACGCCGGGTGGCCGGCCCATTACTCACTGCTCATTATTCACTACTCACTGCCGCATGTATCCTGGCCAGCGCTTGCTCGACCTCACCGTGGCGGTGCCGCTCGCCGTGCTCGCGCTGCCGCTGCTAGCGCTGGCCGCCGGGCTAGCCGCCGGGCAAAATGGCGGTGCTTGGCTGTTTCGGCAGCGGCGGCCGGGGCTCAATGGCCAGTTATTTACGCTCTACAAGCTGCAAACCATGACCGCCCGCCGCGACCCAGCCACCGGCCAGCTGCTACCCGATGCAGCGCGCTTGTCCCCGATAGGGCGTTGGCTGCGCGGTAGTTCGCTTGATGAGCTGCCCCAGCTCTGGAATATTGTGCGTGGCGAGATGAGCCTCGTGGGCCCGCGCCCGCTGCTGCCCGAATACCTGCCGCTTTACTCACCCGAACAGGCGCGCCGCCACCTGGTGCGGCCGGGCCTCACGGGCTGGGCGCAGGTAAACGGGCGCAACGCGATTAGCTGGGAAGAAAAGTTTGCGCTCGACTGCTGGTACGTAGCCCACCAAAGCCTGCTGCTCGACTTGCGCATCCTGGCCCGCACGCTGGGGCGGGTGCTGGGGCGGCGCGGCATTGCGGCGGTGGGCGAAGCTACGATGCCACCCTTTCGAGGCAGTAATAACGCTGGTGCAGTTCCGAAAGTCGTTTGAATAAAAACCGTCATGCTCATCTGGCGTCCGCTTGCCGAAGCATCTCTATCGCTTCGTTGAACGGCTTGGACGAAGCGGTAGAGATGCTTCGCTTCACTCAGCATGACGGGCCAATATATTTTTAATAGGACTTACGCGCTCAAAATTTAAGTGCTTGATAATCAATAATTTGACTAAAATGCAAATGTTTTTTTGACCGCACAGAAACGCTGTTTCCAGCCGATGAAGGCGGTTCCTGAATTTCAAGTGCATAAGTCCTATTTAAACAGCTGGTCGTGTGTTGAGCGTGTAGAGCAGCGTAATTTTGGGGATGGTTCAACTTCCCGTTTTGTGCCCCGTCTGTCAGCAGCCGGAAGCCGTTTACCGGCATGGAAAATCAACCGATGGCACCCAGCGCTATCGCTGCACCGCCTGTCGCCGCACCTTTCAGCTCCACTATCGGCAAAAAAACCATGTACCGGGGGTGCGGGCTAACATTACGGACTTGGCCCTGAATGGCAGTGGGATACGTGACACAGCACGCGTGCTGGGCATGAGCCCGCAGACGGTCATGGGGGAGTTGAAAAAAATTGGGTAGTGCTATAAATGTAATGCTTTCATTTTCTTATTAGAGTTGTTATTGCTTGTTAGCCAAAACATTGAAGGCTTATACCTGT
>CAZERY010000092.1:0-12500 GCA_964514915.1 uncultured Hymenobacter sp. | reverse complement strand
AGGATAAACTTGGGCACCTTGGCCAGCAGCGCCAGCATGGGGCCTTCGAGCACCTGGCTCGCCTCATCGACGACGGCCAGGTCGAACTGCTTGAGTAAGAATAGCTCCGGCTTGCCGAGCAGGCTGGCCACGGTGCCCACGTAGAAGGGGCAGCCCGTGAGGCGCGCCCGCACCGTCTGGCGATTGGGGCAGTCCCGGATCATGTTATCGAGCAGGTACGGCCGGTACTGCGGGGCCGTGCCCAGCCGCGAGCCCACCCGAATAAACGGCAGCCCGGCCGCCACCAGCTGCTCGCAGATTTCGTCCACCGCACGGTTGGTGTAGGCCGCTAGCAACGCCTGCTTATCGGTGCGGTACAGGCTGACGGCCAACTCCTTGAGCACCGCCCGCGTTTTGCCCGTGCCAGGCGGGCCGCACAGCACAAACCAGTCGGGCGCGGCCAGGGCGCGGGCTACCACCTCGGGGGCAGCGGTGGCGGGCGGCGTGGCGGCGTGCCAGCCTGCGGGCGGGCGCGGGCCGGTGCGGGCCAGCAGGCGCCGCCGGCGCTCGGGCGCCAGGCTCAGGAAAGCCGACAGGCCCGCCCACTCGCGCCGGAAAGTGTCGTACGTATCGGGCTCCAGAGCCCACTGCGCGTAGCCGGTGAGGTAGCGCGGGGCGAGCCGGCGGTTGCGCACCGAGAGCACCACCCGGCCGTCGGCGGTGAGGTCTTCGGCCAGCACCACCTTTACCACCTGCGCATCCAAAATGCTTAAGCTGTCAGCTATTAGCTGCTGGCTATTAGCTCCTTGCTCAGGGCTAATAGCTTTCCTTCTAGGGTAGAGAATGAGCGTATCGCCGGCCCGGAAGTTGACTTCCCGGCCGCCGGCGGGGCGCTGAAAAATGAGGTGCGCCCCCAGCCCATCGCGGGCGGTATCGTCGGCATTGCTATTGTCTTCGAGGAGCTCCAGCTCATCAAGCAAGCTGAAATTCTGCTGCTTGCGGGCCGCGGGCAGCCGCCACAGGCCGGCCTGGCCGCCCGCATCGCCGGGGCGCGAGTCGTCGCCGAGCAGCGTCAGGCGCATTTCGCGGGCCACGAAGCGGGTCATTTCCAGGCAGTAGGCGCGTTCCACAGGGTCGGCGGCGGCCCAGGCGGTGGCGATTTTTTCGGCCTTGACGCGGCCAAAAGCGGGCAGCGCCGTGAGGTTGGGGTGCAGCACGGGGCTGAGCAGCCGCTCGACCATGGCGGGCGTAGTGGCGCGGGCGAGCTGCAATTCGGTGCCCACCAGCTGGTTGCGGGCCATCAGCAGGCGGTCGACCAGCTCCGCATCCTGGTCGACGCGGCGCACGGCGGGCTGGTCGGGCCCGGCGTTGGAGTACAGGATGCTGGTGCGGCCCCGGCCGGCGGTTGCGCCATCGGCCCCGAATACCGATTCGAGCAGCAGGCGGTAGAGCTGTGCCTGGGCGGCGTGGTTGCTCCAGGGCTCGCTGTGCGGCACTTTGGTTGAGCTTTTGAGCTCAATGAGATCGTAGCCGGTGGGGCTTTCGTGCAGCAAGTCGAGGCGGCCCTGCAAGCCGTAGGTAGCCGACAAAAACGCCGGTTCGAGAAAGCAGTCGGCCACGCGCAGGGGCTGCTGCTGGTAGCCGGTGCGGCTGCTGGCAATGAAGCCCTGGGCCCGGCTGGCCCGCAGGGTTTGGTAGTGGCGGCGCAGATCGTTGAGTAGCTCGGGCACGCCGTTGCGGGTCTGAAACTCGGGCAGCGCGCTAATGGTGAGCGGATTGGAGCGAAAGAGCCGCTTCTTGAAAAACCCCTCGAGGTCGAACTCGGGGTTGGGGGTTGGGACCTGGGGTTTAGGGCTTGGGGCCACATCCACAGTTGCCAGCCGCTCAGGAACCTCGTTATTCGTTTTTAATTCTTCATTTTTAATTGTTAATTCCCCCTCTCCCTCTCCTGCTGCCCACTCTTCCTGGCGGGCGGCGTGGCTCACTTCCTCGTCGAGCAGCATGTTTACCAGGTTGCCGACTACCAGCGGGCGCGACGTTTCATCGGGCAGAAAAGCGTTGAGCAACGCCCACTCCGGGATGGTGCCGCCCGCCTGCGCGCACTCGGCAATAGTAGTCACATTCACCAGATAATCAGGCTCCAGCACCACCCGGCGCGGCCGAATGCGGCCATCGGGCTGCGCCACCGGGCCCACCAGGTGCAGCACTGGGTGCAGGGCCGCGGCCAGTGGCAGCAGGTCGGCGTAGACGGCGGGCAGGTCGATGGCAAACGGGCCGGCGGGGCGGTCGTCGGCGGGCCCACTCATTTCGGCGGTGAGCTGGCCGGTGGCCAGGTCTACGTGCAGCACCTGCACCCGCCACGCCGCACCGGCCGCCGCCAGGGCCACGGCCGTTTCGGCCGGGCTGGGGCTAGCCAGCTGGTCGGTCGGCTCGGGCGCAGCCTTGCTCGCCAGCCCGGGGCCGGCGTAGGTCGCGCCAGTGAGGTGGCGCAGCAGCTCGGCGACGGCCGCGAAGCCCGCCGCAGCTTCGGCAGCCGTGCCGGGGTAGCTTTCGTGCAGCACTAGGTTGGCCACCAGGCGCAGGTTTTGGAGCTGGCGGCGCAACAGCGGCGGCAGGCCGTGGTCGTAGGCCACCAGGCCGATGGCCTGGCTAAGATCGGCGAAGGGCGCTTCGCGGCGGCGGCACTCGTCGCGCAGCACTTTTTCCAGCAGCTGGCGCAGCTTGGGCAGCTGGTCGGCGGGCGTGGCGGCGGGCGCGGTGGCTAGGGCCGCAAGGCGGGCGTAATACTGTTCGGACACAATCAGGCTACCTAATGGTAACCTTAAAGGTAGGGTTGCCAACCGCGAATCAGCCCAGTTTCGAGGTTCGTGCCCAGTGCCTGCCCGCCACTTAAAACTACCCACATGTGCAGCAGCAGTTAGTAGCGGCAGCTGGACCTGCCCCATGGCATTGCCTCGCCAAACGCGTTTCGGCGCGTGTTCCGACACCAGACGCGGCGGCATGCAACCCTGCCTTTTTGGGCGGGGCACGCCAATTGCGGCGGCCCGGAAGGCGCTGAGCGGGTGGTAAAACCCGCCCGCCACCAGTTGTACGGCTGGCCGGGACGGCGACTTCACTACGAATAACCCGACGGGGCCAGCCACCAAGCGCACTACCAGCCGGCCGGGAGCTGGCAGGTAGATCAGCCCAGCCGGTTTACCCGCGTCGGAGCGGGGCCGGCCGAAACTACTGGTTTTCTGGGAGCGCAAAACCCCGTTTTCAGGGGAAGTACCAACCACAGCCGGGGCCAGACCTTTGTCATGTTCCAATGCCGCTTCTTTTCCAGTACTCCCAACCCTAATTCTCCCTCATGAAAAAGCTTGCTTACTTAGCCCTCAGTGGCACCGCCTTGCTGCTAACCCTGGCTGCCTGTCACAAGAACGATGATCCTACGCCCCCTTCGCGCACCGACTACTTAACGGGTCACACCTGGAAACCGTCTTCGGGCACTATTGTGTATACCGATCCAAGCACCGGCAAGACGATTTCTGAAGATGCGTTCGATCCCTGTGAAAAGGATAACTTCTACAAATTCAACACCGATAAAACCCTAGTAGCGGATGAGGGGGCCACCAGGTGCGACCCGTCAGACCCTCAGCAAGAAACCGGTACGTGGGCCATCAGCAACGGAGATCAGCAGTTGACGATGATCCTTGCTGGCCAAGCCCTCTTCTCAAATGCCACTATCAAGGAGTTGAGCGCGACCACGCTGCACATAACAGGAACCGATGTCGATACCTCAACCGGCAGTCCGATTCCGACCACATTTGATGCTACTTTCGTGGCTCAATAAGCGCCAACTCATTACGTGAGGCACTTCATTCAACGAGGCTAGCAGCCCACACAACTACTAAAAAAGCCTTTCTGTCGACAGCAAGGCTTTTTTAGTAGCTAAGTTTATAGCGTTGGTTGAACAAGCGCTTGCAAAACGTCATAAGCCAAAAATCTTGCTATTCAATAGCTTTACTGAGCTAGCAGTCCAGTTAGGCAAAAGCTGCTGCGGCCCCCATGCGCCTGCAAGCGTGGGCGTTGGGCCCGAGCCCCGAGTATAGCAGCTCGCTGACCTCCATTTACGAGCCCCTATGAAACCCTACCTTCTCGCACTTAGCCTGCTACTAGCTAGTATCAGCGCCTCCGCGCAGCACGTAACGCAGACGCTCGTTTCCCTGCCGGTTGATCCCGCAACCCGCCAGATCACCTACTCGCGCATCATCGCCATACCCGGCGCGACCAAAGACGAACTCTATACCCGCGGCAAGATCTGGTTTGCCACTGCTTTCCACGCGGCCCAGGGCGTCACGCTGGCGGACGACCAGCAGGCCGGGCTTCTAGTAGGCCAGGGGGTTGCCGCTACGCGCGTCACGTACGGGCTCCTCCTCCCCCTTCCCAACCTAGTGGTATTTAAGTACACGATCAAGCTCTCTTTTAAGGATGGCGAGTACCGCTATATCCTCACCGATTTTCAATTTCAAAGCGGCCAACCCTTCCGTTTCGACCAAGAGCTGTCGACCACCGACTACCTTGCTTACCACCTCCTCACCGATTTTAAATATAACAGCCAATACGGCCAATTCAACGGCCTAATCCCCTTGGTCGAGCGGGTGTGCCTCGCCCGGCGCCCAGACGGCCGGCTCACCAAGCGGGCCGCCAAGTTCTCGAAAGGGCTCGACCGGGTAGCGCAGCACACGGTGACCCGCGTCGAGTCGGGCATGAGCCAGGCCGCCGGGGGTAGCGGCTGGTAAGTCTGCGTTAGGCGACGTCACTCTTCTTTACTAGCCCCCATGAAACTCTACCTTCTCGCGCTCAGCCTGCTGGCTGGCACCAGCACCTTCGCGCAGCAACCAGCGCCGGGCCCCCTTACCCTGCCGGTGGATGCCAAAACCCACCAGATCACCTACTCGGGCATCGTCGCCGTACCCGGCGCGACCAAAAACGAGCTCTATGCCCGCGGCAAGATCTGGTTTGTCACTCCCTCCTATTTGCGCCAGCGCGTGCTGATGGACGACGACCAGCAGGCCGAATTTATAGTAGCCAAGGTGTTTTCCTATACCAACATGGCCTATGTCTTCAAGCCCAACAGCAAGAAGTTTTGGTGCACGATCAAGCTCGCTTTCCAGAATGGCAAGTACCGCTATACCCTCACCGACTTTCTATTTGACAATGCCCAACCTGGCCCACTCATCGCAACCAGCGAAATCGGCGAATCTGGCCCACGCCTCGGAACCAGCGAAGTTATCCAGGCCGGCAGCCTGAATGAGCCGCGCTACTCCGCCGAGCAGATGTGCTTGGCTAAGAGCAAGGACGGCACGCTCACCACCCAGGCCGGCCAGTTCTCGCAAGATTTTGACCAGCAAGTCCAGCGCCTGGTGGCCGGCATTGAGGCGGGTATGGCTACCGGGGGCAGCGCTCGGTAAACCGCCCCCGCCCCTACCAGCCCGGTAGGGGCAGTTGTTTTACTGCGTTCGGCGACATTGCCCCATTATACAAGCTCCTATGAAACCCTACCTTCTCGCCCTCGGCCTGCTGCTGGCGGGCACCAGCGCCTCCGCGCAGCAAGCAGCGCCGGGCCCCCTTACCGTGCCGGTGGATGCCGCAACCCAGCAAATCACCTACTCGGGCATCATTGACGTACCCGGCGCGACCAAAGACGAACTCTATGCCCGCGGCAAGATCTGGTTTGGCGCCGCTTTCTATTCGACCCAGAGCGTCATTCTGGCGGACGACCAGCCGGCCGGGTTCCTGGTAGGCCGGGGGTTTTCCACTACTGGCATTACGTTCGAGTTGATCCCCATCCCTACCACAGTGAGGGTTTTGTGCACGATCAAGCTCGCTTTCAAGGATGGCAAGTACCGCTATACCCTCACCGAATTTCAATTAAAAGGCGAACCCGAGGCCGGCCTAGGCCCACAGCAATCACATCTGCCGCGGGCCTCCGCCGAGCAGGTGTGCCTCGAAACGCGCTCGAACGGCACGCCCACCAAGCGGGCCGCCAAGTTCTCGCAAGGGCTCGACCAGGCCGCGCAGCGCCTGGTGGCCAGCATCGAGTTGGGCATGAGCAAGGCGGCCCGGGACAATGCCTGGTAAAGCCTACCGCTAGCCCGCCTACTCTACCAACAGGACTGGCGGATGAGCCGGGTGCAGCCGGCGCTCGTCGGCGAGATGGCGCTGCAAGCCACTCTCGACGCTGGGCAGCAGGGCACCGTGCTCGCTGCCCAGCCCGCTGTAGGGCGGGCGGCGGGCCGCCCAGCCGAAACTGGCAGCAGGGCGGGCAGCTACGCAGGTTTCGTCGAGGTCGGCCAGGCGCAGGGCCAGCCGGGCCAGCTCGGCCCAGGAGTAGGTGCCCTGGCTGGCGAGGTGCCAGATGCCGCGGGCCTGGTCGAGCAGCAGGTCGAGGGCCGTGTTGACGAGGTCGGGCACGTAGGTGGGCGAGATGAACAGGTCGGCGGCGGCGGCAAACTGCTCGCCCTGGCGGGCAGCCGTGAGGGCGTGGTGCACGAAATTGTGCTCGTCCCAGGCGCTGAAAAAGGCGCTGGTGCGCACCACCAACGCGCTGGGCAGCCGGGCCAGCACGGCCTGCTCGGCCAGCAGCTTGCTACGGCCGTACACTCCCAGCGGATAAGGCGCATCGCGCTCGGTGTAGGGCGTGGTCTGGCGGCCCGCAAATACCAGATCGGAAGAAAACGTGAGCAGCTGCACACCCTGTGCGGCGCAGGCCTCAGCCAGCAGGCGCGGGCCAGTAGTGTTTTCGCGGTAGCAGCGGTCGTAGTCGGTTTCGGCAGCATCGACGCGCACGTAGCCGGCGGCGTTGACCACCGCCCAGGGCTGGTGCTGGCGCAGGGCCGCCGCGATGGCACCGGCCTCGGCAATGTCGAGCGCAGTACGGTCGAGGGTTACGGCGTGCAGGCCCCGAATGTGACACACCAGCCGAAAAGCCTGGCCTAGCGTGCCGGTAGCCCCCGTAATAAGAACTGGTTGAGTAGTAAGCATAATAGCAATAAGTTAAGCTACGGATTAAGCAGTCGGCCAAAAGCAAACGCCCATTGTCCGTCTAGCAAGGGTCTACTAATCAGAAAATAAGCTACTGGCTAGCAGCTAAAAGCTACTGGCTGACTACTTAAGCCACCAGCACGGGCCAGCAAAAGCGCTCGGGCCGCTGCCACCAGCCCGGCCCGGCCAGCACCGGGTGCGTATAGCCTCCCCTCCGAATCAGGCTTTGCACCATCGAGTAGAGGGCGGTGGGCCGGGGCTCGCCACTGCGCACGTCGAACACGCCAGACTCGTAGCTGGCCCCATCCTGGGTGAGCAGGTTGTCCCAGTCGAAGGCCCCCAGCAGCGACCACACGGTGAGGCCCCGCAGGTCGACGCCGCTGGCTAGCAGGCGGTTGGCGGCCTGCCAGCCCTGGTGCAGCCAGCGCAGCTGCTCCTCGCGGGTGCAGCCCAGGTGCAGCTCGGTGATGGCCAGCGGAATGTCGTAGCGCTCCCAGGCCTGGCGCAGCAGGTTTTCGAGGCCTACCAAGGCTACGTCTTGCACGCGCAGGGCTTCGAGGTCGATGTAGGCTGGGTGGTAGCGCCCGCTCAGCACGGGCGGGCCGGGGTAAAGCTCCAGGCGCTCATCGAGGTAGCGCTCGCTGGTAACGTAGTGGTTGATGCCCAGCACGTCGGGCGGTAGCGGGCCGTCGATAAACTCTTGCAGCTCAGCCTCGCCAATGCCGTTGTCGCGCAGGTAGCCCCAGAGTGGGTGGGCGGGCGTGAGGCGGCCGCTCAGGATATCGAAGGTCAGCCAGCGGCGGTGGTTTTCAAACTCTACTTGCTGGGCCAGCGCCGGCGTGCCGTGCGCCTGGCCGAGGTCTTCGGTTTGCACGAGCTGGGCGGCGGGGTTGACTTCGCGAATGGCCAGCATGGCTAGCCGGGTGGCTTGCAGCTCATTGAGCAGGATGCGCACAAAAGTGCGATCGTCGCGCCCGTGCGGATACCACAGCCCGTAGAGGCCACTGAAGCGCGCGGTGGTCAGGGGCTCGTTGACGGGCGTGTAGTGCGTCACCCAGGGGTAGCGCTCGGCCACCAACCGGGCGTAGCGGGCCAGGCCGGGAGCAAAAGTGGGCTGGTCGAGCGCCGTGTAGCGGGGGCCGCTCCCGTGGTGCACCAGGCCCACAATGGGCTCAATGCCCAATGCTTGCAAACGGGCCAGGCGCTCGTCGGGCCACTGCCAGTCGGGCTGGTCGAGGCTGTCGGGAGCCACCGTTTCCCACAGCACGGGGTAGCGCAGGGTACGCAGGCCCAGGTCGGCAAAGCGGTCGAGGTCGGCGAGGCGCGTGCGGTGGCCATTGCGCACCAACTGGTCGGAATAGCTATCGCCGACGCGCCGGCAGGTGCATTCTACGCCGCCCCAAATGGCCACATTCGCTGGTTTTGTCATCTACTTGAGTACTTAGGTTAGCGGCCAGCGAAACAGCGTTTTCAGCTTGCCTTCAGCTTGTACTACAGAAGCAACTAGCAGGTTTTCAACAGGCTAGCTCCAACACCACTAGCTACGGCGTTAAGCGAGGCTATTCATTGGGCTTAGCGCCGCAGGCTCAGCGCGCAGATCCGGCGCCGGGCGCTAGGCAGTTTTTTTTACGGTGCTAGCCGTCACGGCGGGCTCCCACTGCTGCGCGTGGCAGGGCGGGCAGGGCGTGGGGGGTGCCTGCGGGGCCGCTAGTGTTTGCCCGCATTTGAGGCAGGCAAACGTACCCGCCGCTACGGGCTGCACTTGCCGAAAGCCTTTATCCCAGCCCGGAATCAGCGATAGCCCCGGGGCCGGCTTTTCTTCTTTTACCAGGCTAAACTTGCCGTTGGCCTCCATGTAAAGGCGGCGCACCTGGCCCAGCTGCTCGAGGCTGCTGCCCCGCAGCTGGGCAAACAGGCGCTCCTGCGACAGCACGGCCCACTCCATATTGCCAAGCTGGAGCACGCCGTCCTTCACCACCGTGGTGAGGCTGCCTTGCAGGTCCTGCTCTACCCGGGGGCGGCGGGCGGCCCAGTGCACCACCAGGCGCTGGATGAGCACTACCACCGCGGCAATCACCAGCGAGTCGAGGATGCCACGATCGGGCGAGAGCAGCGGAATGCCAACGGCCGCCGCCAGCGATACCAGCGCCGCCAGCTCGGTGCGGCTAAACTGCCCCGCCATGCGCTTGCCCAGCAGGCGCAGGCTCGTTAGCAGCACCAGGTACATTGCCACCAGCCGGACAACCGATTCTAACAGAAAGCTCCACGGCACATCTCCCATCAGGATGCGCCTATAGTCGGTAATATGGGGCGGGGGCGGTAGCACAATTAATTAAACTTACTATCATTCAATAGCTTACTTATCATGCCAGCTAGGCAAGCGGGCGGTAAGGAGATGCCGGGCTAAGCGGCGGCTTTTGCTGAGGAGGCCAGCGTGGCGGGCACCCAGTTTTGGGCGTGGCAGCACGGGCAGTTCGAGCCGGCCTGGCCGGCAGGGGCGGCCAGGTAGCCGCAGGTGGCGCACACCCGGCGGCCTTGGGCGGGGCTACCAGCCGCGGGCGGCAGCGTATCGGCGCGGGGCAGCACGCTGAGGCCCGGCTGGGGCTCGGGCAGCTTATAGAAGCTGACGCGGCCATTCGCCTCCAGGTACACGCGGCGCAGCTCGCCTAGTTGGGTAATGTTCTTATTGCGCAGCTGGCCAAACAGCTGCTCCTGAGAAATGGCTTGGCGATCCAGCTCCGGCAAATCCAGCTGGCCATCGCTCACCAGCAGCACCAGGCCGCCCTGCTGCACCAGCTCTACCGGGCGGTATTTGTAGGCGAGCCAGTTGCTGATGCGGTGCACCGCTAGCAAAGCCAGCAGCACTCCCAGGCTGGCCAGCAGCCCCACCGTGGGCACCTGAAGCGGCCCGCCAATGACGGCCCCCAGCGTCAGAATGATGGCCAGCTCCCCCACTGATAGCTGCCCTTTCATGCGGCGGCCCAGCCAGCGCACAAGTAGCAGCATCACGATAAAAAATCAGGGCCGGCCGCACGGCTACCTCCCCCGTAAACGAGGCCGGCGCCGTGCCAAACAACCACCGGTGCCAGTCGCTAAAGATGATATCTTCTTTCTTCATAAGCTGTTGGCTATTACCACCGAGCAAGCTCAACGGCCGCCCCCAAGGGGAGGTTACGACCCGGGATGAAGAGGAAATTAAGTTCGCCGCGCCCGTTTGCCGCGCCAGGTAAGGCAAGCTCCGCCGCTGGTTCAGCAAACGGGTTGGCCCGCTGCCTGGCCCATACTGCGCCGCCAGCCCCAACTTTGTGGCAATGATTTTTTTCCGCCGCCCCGTTTTTTTGCTGCTCGCCTTGCTGGGGCCAGCCGCTAGCCAAGCTCAGCTGCCGCCGGCTAGCCCTACCTCCCCCCTGCCCCACCTACTGGCCGAGCGCCGCGTGCTCACGCAGCACTACGCCGCCGCTAGCGCGCAGCGGCACAGCCTGTTTGGGCTCAGCAACAAGCCATCCAAGAAGGACTTGCAAGACGTAGTGGATGCCTTGCAGGGCATTGTGGATAAGGACGAGCAAATCGTGGCCGTGCTCAACCAGACCACCCAGCAGGCCCAAACCACTACCACTGCGCTCCAAAATACCAGCCGCGGCGACCGCAACCTGACCTCCCAGCGCCTAAGCGAGCTGCAAAACGAACTCCAAAACCAGCAGGAGCGCCTGCGCCAAGCCACTGAGCACCAGCGCAGCCTGGCCGCCGACCTGCGCGAGGCGCAGCAAGGCCGCACCGGGCGCGACGTGCTCCTGGCCGGGTTGGCGCTGGCCTGCGTAGGCTTGTTTTTTTGGCGTCGCCGCTAGCCAGTTACTCAACCATTTAGCCCACCAATGGGCTGGCATCGAAGTCGTAAAAACGCAGCTGGGCCGGCCGGATGCTAGCCGGATACGCTACTGCGGCCGGGTACTCCGCGGCGACCGCAAAGCTGCTGATGCACCACTCCACCACGGGGCCTACCGCCGCCGCCAGGTAGTGCGGGCCATCGAGCGAGGGCAGCTGGGAGAAATCGGCGGCTATGCCTTGGGCCGTGGCTTTGGCAAAGGCCTCCTTGCGCGTCCAGGCCTGGTAAAAGGCGGGCCGGCGGGCCGCGCTGCGGCCAATAAAAGCCTGCTCGGGCGGGCTGAAGCTGTGCGGCAAAATATCGACTAGCGGTAAGTGAGGATCTATTTTCTCCACATCCACGCCTATTGCGGTAGCCGCCAAAGCTAGCAGGATCCAGTCGTGGGCGTGCGACACGTTGAAGTGCACCGTGGGCAGGCCTACCGCCGCTGGCTTGTTGTTGAGCCCACTGGCAAAGCGAATGGCCCGGGGGTCTTGCCCGCTGTGGTGCCCCAGCAGCCCGCGCAGCACTGCCCGGGCCAGCAAAAAACGGTTGTGGTCCGCCACCCGGCGGTACCGGCTGGCGCGCAGTAGCTCATCGGCGAGCAGCAGCGGGCGCAAGCCGGCAAGCAGCCCCGCATTGGCCGATACCTGCACCCTAAACAGGGCTAGCATTTCCTGCTGAGCGGGCACTGCCAGCGGCTGCCAGGCTACGGGCGGCAGCGTAGTACAAGTCACGAGCGTCGGGGCTATCATTGCTAGCGGATAGTGGTGAGGGCTTGCTGCCTGCTCCTCAAGCGGTGAAGCAAAAATAGACTGCTAATCGCCTGGGATATCGAGCCGCTGTCCCCTATTTGAAAGGCATATACCTTCGGCTTCGGCGTAAGCGCCAGCATACGGTGGAGCTACTAAAAAAATGCGCCCTCCCAACCCCGTTTTTTATGGGCTCCTTTGCGGTAAATACCAGTGAGCTGGGGGATCACGATTGGTACCGCCAGGCCACGCGCCTACTTTTTTAGCGCAGTATGCGTTAAGCACTACGTAATAACGCTTTTTCTCATGACTGCCACTTTCCCCTTCAAAGTTGCCGCGGCTAAAGCCACGGCCGAGCCGACCCGGCAATTTCTCATTCTGGCTGAAGTGGGTAGCCATGATGATTACTATCAGGTATTTGAGGACTACGGCTACGGCGGCACTGGCTTGTCGTGGCGCGAGCACATCGAAACCATTATTGAAGAGTTTGAGCCCGATTTACTTGACCACCTGGAGTTTGAGGAAGACGAGGAAACCTTCCTGGCCTACGCTGACAGTCCGGCGGCCGTGCGGCAGTTTATGGCCTGCGTGCTGCCGTACTTCAGCGACTTGGGCAAGATAAAAAAATACCTGAGCCAAACCGACCCCGGCGATTTCTTTGCGTAGCGTTGGCGCGGGGAGGGCGATAACGGCGGCCAGCCAGTTTAATTTCGCGGGGGTTGGGCGCCAATCGGCAGCTTACTAACTGCTGTTCCGCACGACCCACGTCAGCTTGCTGGAAATGACCTCCAAAAGAGCAGAAAAAGCCTGTTTCCAGCAAACTGGTTCAGGTGCTGCGTAACATCAGTTACAACCTGATGTTACGCAGCGAGTAGGCTGCT
>CAZERY010000091.1:0-12568 GCA_964514915.1 uncultured Hymenobacter sp. | reverse complement strand
GGCTGGTCGAGCACGTCGAGCAGCTCAAACGGGCCGCCGGCCAGGGCGTCCGGATGCTTGGGCGGACGCACATCGGCAGCGATTACGGCCTCGGGCGCGTAGCGTTGGCGCAGGGCGGCCGTCAGCTCCAGCCCCAGCTGGCCACAGGCCCCAATGACGAGCACGTGGCCAGGCATTGGAGAGGTGGCCGGGCCGCTGGGCGAAGTTTCCATGAAAAGCAAAGCTGAGGGAGGGAAGGGTGGGGAAGAGCGCTGCAAAGATATGGCTGGGGCTAAGGGACGGAATTGGTCAGGGCGGGTAATAGCCGTCTGGCTAGCCCGCTGAGGCAGTTCTTTTCAACCGTGAGTAAGGCAGGCTCGCGGCTGACAAACGATTGGGCCGGTACTTTTGTAGCACTAGTACTTGGCTCAACCGGCGGCCCGCTGTGGGTCCGGCACTTTTAATTCTAACCCCGCCCCACCCATGTACGGCACCCTTCAAACTGACCTTCAGCAGCAGATTCAGGAAATCAAAGACAACGGCCTTTACAAGCAAGAGCGCGTTATCACCTCGCCCCAGGGCGCCGAAATAGATACCCGTGAGGCGGGCGACGTGCTCAATTTCTGCGCCAACAACTACTTGGGCCTCAGCTCGCACCCTGAGGTGATAAAGGCCGCCAAGGCCACCATCGACAGCCACGGCTACGGCATGTCGTCGGTGCGCTTCATCTGCGGCACCCAGGATATTCACAAGGCGCTCGAAGCCCGGCTAGCCGAGTTTTTGGGCACCGAGGACACCATTCTCTACGCCGCCGCCTTCGACGCCAACGGGGGCGTGTTTGAGCCGCTCTTCAACGAGCAGGATGCTATTATTAGCGATGCCCTCAACCACGCCAGCATCATCGATGGCGTGCGCTTGTGCAAGGCCCAGCGCTACCGCTACGCCCACAACGATATGGCCGACCTCGAAAAGCAGCTGCAAGACGCCGTGGCCAAGGGCACGCGCCATCGCATCATCGTCACCGACGGCTCGTTTTCGATGGATGGCACGATTGCGCAGCTCGATAAAATCTGCGACCTCGCCGATACCTACCAGGCCCTGGTGATGATAGATGAGTGCCACTCGATGGGCTTTTTGGGCAAAACCGGCCGCGGCACCCACGAATACCGCGACGTGATGGGCCGCGTCGACATCATCACCGGCACGTTGGGCAAGGCCCTGGGCGGCGCCATGGGCGGCTTTACGAGCGGGCGCAAGGAGATTATCGACATGCTGCGCCAGCGCTCGCGCCCCTATTTATTCAGTAATACCCTGGCGCCGGCCATTGTGGGAGCTAGCCTGCGCGTGCTGGAACTGCTCACCGAAAGCACGCAACTGCGCGATCAACTGGAAGAAAACACGGCCTACTTCCGCGAAAAAATGACTGCGGCCGGCTTCGACATTACGCCCGGCGAGCACCCCATCGTGCCCGTGATGCTCTACGACGCCAAGCTGGCCCAGGAATTTGCCACCCGCATGCTCGCCGAAGGCATTTACGTCGTCGGCTTTTATTACCCTGTTGTGCCCCAGGGCAAGGCCCGGATTCGGGTGCAGCTGAGCGCGGCGCATACCCGCGCACAGCTCGACCAAGCCATTGCGGCTTTTACCAAAGTCGGCCGCGAGCTGGCCGTACTGAAGTAAGGTACTATGGAATTATTTGCGCCCGCCCGAGCTTATTATCCCGGCCGGTGAGCCCGGCCAGTGGGTGCCAGGCAGCGCGGCCTTACTCCCCCTAAAATTGCCCTTCTTCGTGAGCTGGGAAGCACCGATTTTTTTGTAGGAGCATCCTGGTCGCTAGCTGGTTTCATGCAGCTTACAGCCCACTGGCACTAGCTTGGTGCTGGTGTATGGTGCTTTTAATGATACTTTATCTAGGCAGCTAAGCTGGCTTTGTGAACGTATGAGCCGTATCTTTTTAGTTGACGACCACGCTATTGTGCGCGGTGGTATTCGGGCTTTGCTGGCTGCCGAGCCAGGCATTGAAGTAGTGGGGGAGGCGAGCAATGGCCAGGAGCTGCTCGACCAGCTGCAAGCAGTATCGACCGATGTCGTGCTGCTCGACATCAACATGCCGGTGCTCGATGGGCTAGCTACCACGCTGCGCCTGCGCCAGGAGTTTCCCGAGGTGCGGATCCTTATTCTCTCGATGCTGGCCCACGAACGCTATATCGGGCAGATTTTTGATGCCGGCGCTTCGGGCTACGTTCTCAAAAGTGCTGATAAGGGCGAAATCTTGATGGCAATTCAGGCGGTGGCGGCCGGCAAGCAGTTTTTGTGCAGCGACTTAGGCCTGCACATGCTGCGTAAGACTTTAGCCAAGGAAGCGCCCGCGCTGGAAGAAGCACCCCACCCCGGTGCGGGGCCAGTGCGCCACAGCGCACTATCGCGCCGCGAAACAGAGGTACTTCAGCTACTTTCTGAGGGCCTCACGACCAACGAGATTGCCGAAAAGCTTTTTACCAGCAAGCGCACGATCGAAACCCACCGCCAGAATATTCTGGAAAAAACCCAGACTAAGAATACCGCAGCGCTCATTAAGCTCGCCGTCACCCAAGGCTTGCTGGTGTAAGCTGCTACTCGTTAGTAGCTAAATCTTCGCTAAAAAGCCCGCTTCCTGCGATAAGGAGCGGGCTTTTTAGCGAAGATTTAGCTACTAGCTAGCCAAAAACACTACGCGCTAGCGATGTTGCCAGCAGTTGGGCGGCTAGGACCGCGGCGGCTGGTAAGGCCACCTTTACGGCCGGCAGCGCGGGCTTCTTCGGCCGTCCACTTGTGGCCCTGGCCACTGGCGTGCGAAGCCTTGCCACCTTCGCTGGCAATGCGGCGCTGCTCAGCCGGATCCATGCTGGCAAAGCCGCGGCGGCTAGTACGGCTACCATCGCCGATGCGCGCCGCGGGGCGGGGCTTGGTTGAAGTGGGAGCTAGTGGGCGGGTCGCGCCGGACTGGGAGTGGGAGTTTGTTGAGGCAGTGGCCATAATGCGAAAAAAAATAAGGGTACGTAGAGGATGCCTTTCTAACGGACTAGGCTAGGGTACGAGTTGTTGGAAAAGTCCTTAAAACTCTCATTTCAAGCATAATTACCGAATTATACGGAGCACTTGGAGCTGTTGCGTACTGTCGAGCTACGGATAAACTACTAGGGCTAGTGAAAACACTTAATTTGGTAGGTGTGCGTAAGGTAGGCATAGCGATTCTGCGGAAAACACGCAGTTAAAAACAGGTGTATTTGCCCTGTAAACCAGCAGTTTATTGCTATGGCAGCGGCTTAACTTTGTGGCATCCAGTTAAGAACTCCGTTTTCGATGGCTGATTCCTTCTTCCTGCTTATTCTCCCCATGCGCACCCTGACTATTCACTTGGGCAGCCATCAGGGCTGTGCAGGCCTGAGCCTGCGGGGAGACTGCATCACGGCGACCGACGCTACTCACCTCAGCTACGCCATGAGCCAGCTGTTGGCTAGCCACCCGCTGCAAGCCTGGGTCGATTGCCAGCAGCTGCATTCGTTGTCGTGGCTGGGCCAGCGCGCACTTTTGCAAGTGGATAGCCGCACTCGCGCCGATGGCACCACGCTTTATTGGTGTGGGCTGCCATTGGCGGTGCACGCTGAGCTCGCGGCCAGCGGCTTGGAGGCGGGCCTCAACCTACTGCCAGCCGCTGGCTTTCAAGGGCCACGGTTTTTGCTGCCCGAGCCAGCGGCCCTAGCTCCTGCACCGCCTACAGCCTAGGTCGGTTGGGGCACTGCCAGCAGCCACTCTTGCAGGCGGGCTTTCACCTCGGCCGGGGCCAGGCCCCGGTGAATTTCGCCGTGCCGCACCAGGCTTACCTGGCCGGTTTCTTCGCTCACTACCAGCACTACGGCGTCGGTGGCCTCGGTGAGGCCCAGCGCGGCGCGGTGGCGCAGGCCCAATGAAGCGGGCACCTCAGGGTTTTGGCTCACGGGTAAGATGCAGCGGGCTGCCTGGAGGCGGCCTTGGGCTACGATCACGGCGCCGTCGTGCAGGGGCGATGTTTTGTTGAAAATGGCGAGCAGCAGCCGCTTGCTCGGCTCGGCGTCGAGGTGGTCGCCCGACTCGGCATAGCTGCTGAGGTCGGAGGCTAGCGAAAAGCAAATGAGGGCGCCGGTTTCCTTGGTAGCCAGGCTTTTGGCAGCTTCTACGTAGGGCGCTACGTCGCGCGTGCTGGTCGAGCGCGTGGGGCGCCGCCACCAGCCCAGCGGGCCGCCGCTTTCGAGCGCTGCTTTGCCCACAGTGAGTAAAAAGCGCCGGATTTCTTGCTGAAAAAGAATGATGCTCGCCAGCACGCCCACGCTCGTAAACTCGCCCAGGATGCTCGACAGTAGCCCCAGGCCCAGTGCATTCACCACCAAGTACACGAGGTAGAGGCTCAGCAGGCCGAGCGCCACATTGAGGGCTACCGAGCCGCGCAGCAGCTTGTAAAGCTGGTAGAGCAGCCAGGTCACGAGCAGCACATCGGCTACGTCGACCAGCCCCACGTGCAGAAAGTGAAATGGATAGGGAAGCGTCATGCGCAGAAATAAAGGAGCGGGCAGGCGGCTAGCCGTTCTTTACGTGTCGGTCTAGCCGCCAAAGGTATTTTGAAATAGCAGCACCGTCTGCCGCGCCTCGGGCACGTCGTGCACGCGCAGCAGCCGCGCCCCGCCCTGCAAGGCCAGCATGTGCAGGGCAGTGGTGCCATTGAGCGCCGCCTCGGGCGCTAGCCCCAAGGGCTTATACACCATAGCCTTGCGCGAGAGCCCCACCAGCAGGCCGTGGCCCAGCGCCCGCAGCTCGGGCAGGCGGCGCAGCAGCTCGTGGTTGTGGGCCGGGGTTTTGGCAAAGCCAAAGCCGGGGTCGAGCAGCACGTTGGGGAGCGGCAGCCCGCCGTTGGCTTGGCGCAGGGCCGCTAGCTGGTCGCGAAAAAAGCGCAGCAGCGTCAGCACCAGGTCTGCGTCGTACTGCGCCAGGCTGCGCATTGTCTGGGGGTTGCCCTTGAGGTGCATGAGGGAGTAGGGCACCCGCAGCCGGGCCACGGTGGCCAGCATATCGGCATCGAGGGTGCCGCCGCCGATGTCGTTCACGAGGTCGGCACCGGTGGCCACGGCCTCGGCGGCCACGCTGGCCCGAAAGGTATCGGCGCTTAGAAAGACCAGCGGAAACTCGCGGCGCAGGGCGGCCAGGGCGGGCAGCAGGCGGCGCTTTTCCTCGTCGGGCGAGATGTCGGCGGCGCCCGGCCGCGAGCTGTAGCCGCCTACGTCGAGGGCAGCGGCCCCGGCCGCGAGCATGGCTTCGGCGCGGCGCAGCAGCTCGCTCTCGGTGGCGAGCCCCAGCCGCGAGCCAGCGTAAAAAGAGTCGGGCGTGAGGTTGAGAATCCCCATTACCCGCGGCTGGCGCAGGTCGAGCAGCCGGCCGTGGGGGCTCAGCAGGGCGCTGGTGAAGGACTGATTTAGGACGCTTTCAGCGGAAATAAACATGGGGTGGGTGGGCGGGCAATGCAGCGCGAAGGGTTAAATATCCGGGGTTGCGGGCGAACTTGCCGGCGTTTCCTTGCTAGTCTATCCAGCACGCCCGGCTATTTTCCCGTCTTCCCCTTTGAATACCCCCGCGCACTACGACCTTATTCTGAGCAGCTGCCGCCAGCTGTTTTTAGCCAAAACCCACGACTACGGCACGGCGTGGCGCATCCTGCGCCTGCCTTCGGTGACGGACCAGATTTTTATCAAGGCCAGCCGCATCCGCACCATTCAGGAAACCGGTACCCAGCGCATTGCGGACGGCATCGATGAGGAATTTGTGGCCATCATCAACTACTGCCTCATTGCCCTCATGCAGCTGCGCCTACCGGCCAGCGCGCCCCTCGACCTGCCCACCAATGAAGTAGCCGCTGCCTACGACCACGAAAATGCCCGCAACCGCGACCTGCTGCTCGCCAAAAACCACGACTACGGCGAGGCCTGGCGCCAGATGCGCGTCAGCAGCATTACCGACCTCATCCTCATGAAGTTGCACCGCATCAAGCAGCTCGAAGACCTGGCCAGCGGCCCCACCGTGAGCGAGGGCGTGGAGGGCGGCTACCGCGATATGCTGAACTATGCCGTGTTCGCGCTCATTCTGCGCGAAGAGGCCGCGAGTGCCAGCCACTAGCCGGCGCCTGGGGTGGGCCTAGCCGCTCGTTTTTGCGTATTCGCCTCGTTATCGCTTTCGTTATTTTTTAGTGTATGCCCGTACTTCGCCCCGCTTCGGCTCCGGCCACGCCGCACCCGCTCCGCCTGCTCACGCGTGTGTGCTGGTTCTTGCTGGGCGCGCTGTTTATTTTTTCTGGCCTCATCAAGCTCAACGACCCCGTGGGCACCGCCTACAAGCTCGAAGAATACTTTGAGGTATTTGCTGGCGACGTACCTTTTTTGAGCTGGCTGTTTGACTACCTGCACAACTCTAGCCGCTTCCTGAGCGTGGCGCTCAGCTCGCTTGAAGTGATCCTGGGCGTGGCGCTGCTGCTGCGCTGGTACCTGCGCCAAACGCTGTATCTGCTGCTGGCGCTGCTTGTCTTCTTCGCGTTTCTGACGTTCTACTCAGCCGCCTTTAATAAGGTGACGGACTGCGGCTGCTTCGGCGATTTTATCAAGCTCACGCCCTGGGCATCGTTTGTGAAAGATTTGTTTTTGCTGGGCTTGTTGACCGAACTGTTTTTTAATCAGCGGTTTTTGCGGCATTCCTTCGTGCGCGGTATGCCAGGGCTCATGACCATGACCATTGCCAGCGCGCTCGCCATTGGCATTGGGGTGCGGGCGCTGGGCCACTTGCCGTACTTCGATTTTCTGCCCTACAAAGTGGGCAACAACATCGGCCAGCTCATGAAGCCGGCCGAGCCGCCCCGCTACCAATATACGTTTGAGCGCGCCGGCAAAACGATGGAGGCCAGCGAGTTTCCCACCGATTCGACCTGGAAGTACCAGTCGATGACCGTGCTCAACCCCAAGACTTCGACGCCCATCATCACCGACTTTGTTGTTAGTGACTCCGAGGGAAACGACGTCACTAAACAGATTTTGACCGGTAAGAAGTTGATTCTCATCGTTCAGAATACCAACAAAGCCGACCGCGAGCGCTTTGTGCAGCTCGACAGCTTGTTTGCGGCCGCCGCCAAATCGCGCAAAAACATTGGCGTGCTAACCATCACCAGTACCAGCGCCGGCAAGTTCGACTCCTTCCGCCACGATGTAAACCTGGCTACGCCCTACTACTTTGCCGACGCCACGGTGCTCAAGTCCATCATTCGCTCCAACCCTGGCTTGCTAGTGCTCAACAATGGCACGGTGATGGCCAAGTATCACTACCACGACATTCCAGCGCTGTACCAGGTCGAAAAAGCCCTGCAATAATGGTTAACTCTTTAATGGTTAATGATTAAGGCCTTGTAGAGTTATGTGCTCTTCCTAACAGTCTCCATCATTAACCCTTACCCATTAATCGATTAACCATTAAACATGCTCTCCTTTCTGCTGCGTCGCCTGGGTCAGGGCCTGCTCGTGTTGGTGGGCGTGGCCACGGTGGTTTTTTTCTTGTTTAATGTGCTGCCCGGCGACCCCGCTGCCCTGCTGGCCGGCCAGCGCTCGGACCTTGCCACCAAGGCCGCCATTCGGGCCGACCTGGGCCTCGACCAGCCGCTGCCCGCCCGCCTCGCCAGCTACCTCAACGATGCCTCGCCGCTGGGCATTCATCGCCGCGACTCGGCGGGCGTGGCGCGCTACGGCGGCGTGGCGCTGCTGCCGCTGGGCCAGCAGCGCGCGCTGGTGCTGAAATGGCCTTACCTGCGCCGCTCGTTTCAAAGCAACCAGGATGTGCTTGCCATCCTGCTCGACCGCTTTCCGGGCACGCTGTGGCTAGCCTTGGCGGCCATGCTGCTGGCGGCGGTGCTGGGCGTGGCGCTGGGCGTGGTGGCGGCGCTGCGGCCGCAGTCGTGGCTCGACAGGGTATTAGTAACTACTTCGGTATTTGGTATTTCGGTGCCTTCGTTCGTGGCGGCCATTCTCATCGCCGTCACCTTTGGCTTTTACTGGAGCCACTGGACGGGCCTCAGCCTTACGGGCCAGCTCTACGAAACCGACCCCTTCACGGGCCAGCGCCACCTGGTGTTGCGCAATTTGCTGCTGCCGGCCGTAGCGCTGGGCGTGCGTCCGCTCGCCATTATCATGCAGCTTACGCGCTCCTCCATGCTCGATGTGCTAAGCCAGGACTACATCCGCACGGCCCGGGCCAAGGGCCTCGGCGCGGGGCGTACCGTGCGCAAGCATGCTTTGCGCAACGCGCTCAACCCGGTGGTGACGGCGGTGTCGGGCTGGCTGGCCTCGCTCATGGCCGGCGCGTTTTTTATCGAATATATCTTCAACTGGAAAGGCCTGGGCACAATGACGCTGCAAGCCGTCGAAAACCTCGATTTTCCGGTGGTGATGGGTGCCACGTTGTTCGTGGCCGCCATTTTCGTGCTCATCAATATTGCCGTCGATATGCTGTATGCGCTACTCGACCCGCGGGTGAAAATAAGCTGAGCAATCAGTAGCATTTGCGCCACTGCGTCAATACATTTGGTGCACTACGCGCTGGCTAGCCGGGATGGGCCGCGGGGCCGGGTGGGTAGTGTGTTTTTTTCATCTTCTCTCTACTTCGCACCGCATGGAACCGCTCGCTACTTCTTCCTATTCTGCCAGCCCGACTGCTTATGGCCCCGCCACTTCGCCGACGCTCACTATCGGCGACTGGCTCATTACCTACCTCATCACGGCCGTGCCGCTGGTGGGCTTCGTGATGCTGTTTGTGTGGGCCTTCGGGGCCGGCACCCCGCCTAGCAAGGCCAACTGGGCCAAGGCCACGCTCATCGTTTACGTCATCTTTGGCGCGCTTGGGTTGCTGTTTGCCGGTAGCTTTATGGCGCTGATGCTGAAATCGGGCGGCTTCAATCCCAACTCTCACTAACTTTTGCACTTATGACCGACTTGCCGTCGGCTTCGACTACGGCCAGCACTGCCCCCATCGGCGGCGCTGGCCATTTGTATTTGGTGGGCCTGCCCGGCTCGGGCAAAACCACGCTGGGCCGCCGGCTCGCCATCCACTACGGCCGCCCCTTCCTTGACCTCGACGCGGTGATTGTAGCGGCAGCGGGCCAGGATATTCCGGCCATTTTCGCGGCCGAGGGCGAGGCCGGTTTCCGGCGCCGCGAGGCCGCCGCCTTGCGCGAAGTGGCCAGCCGGCCCGAGCCCCTGGTGGTGGCCACGGGCGGCGGCACGCCTTGCTTTCATGAGAATATGGCGGTGCTGCTTGCTACCGGCTTTGCCCTGTGGCTCGACGTGTCGCTGACTACCCTGGCCCGCCGGTTAGCCGGGGGCGCTCAGGCCGGTACGCGCCCGCTGGTAGCCGCGGTGCAGGGCAATACGCCGCTCGAAACGCCAGAAAATTCGCTAAAAAGATGGTTGGGGCAAACCCTCGCGGCCCGGCGGCGGTTTTACCGCCTGGCGCCACTACGCTGCTCGGGCGTCATCGGCACCCGGCCGGCTAGTGTAGTAGCTGCGCTGGCCGAAGCCGGTTTCCGGCCGTAGGCAACGCAAATTCGCGCTAGTCGTAAATTTGCGCTTAATTGGCGTATTTCAGCAGTTTAGTTTAACTTAAAAGCGTTTGTATGGCTATCGTTTCTGACACTGAAGCCCCCGCCCCGGTTCGGCCCAAGCATAAGGGCTCGGCGCAGCTTTTTAAAAACCCGGTGCTTGAGCGGCTTTCGCACACCCACATTGCGTTGCCGGTTAGCATCTTTCTGATTACCGCCGCTATTAGTTTATACTACGGCCTCACGCACGGCTTTATAGCGGGTATTTCGGGGCTCGGTCTCTTCTTAGGTGGCTGGTTCTTGTTCTCGTTTATCGAGTATTTGGTGCACCGCTACGTGTACCACATTCCGGCTACTACGCCGGGCCGGTCCAAGTTTCAGTACACGATGCACGGTGTGCACCACGAGTACCCCAAGGATGAAACCCGGCTAGCCATGCCGCCTATCATTACGGTGTTTGTGGCGTCGCTACTCTTTTTTGTTTTCCGCTTTGCATTTGGTACGTGGGCCTTCGGCATCTTGGCGGGCTTTACGTTTGGCTACGCGCTGTACCTGTTTGTGCATTACGCCATTCATATGTATTCACCACCCAAAAATTTTTTGAAAGTGTGGTGGACGCACCACGCTCAGCATCATTATCGCCAAGATGAGGTAGCCTTTGGGGTAAGCAGCACCCTCTGGGATCACATCATCGGCACGATGCCCACTAAGCGTACTTCGTAGTGCGGCTCTAACGCAAAAAACGCGGCTCCTGCGTAGGAGCCGCGTTTTTTTATGAGATAGACCAGCTCAGGGCTAGGCGTTGCCGCTCCCGCCACCCATCTTGGTTACCAGCCACCAAATGATAGCGACCACGAAGAAAACGCCCAGAATGCCTACCCAAGCCCCAGCCTTGAAGACATCGCCGATAGCAGCGCAGCTGGTGAGGGACGTAACTAGCAGGGCCAGCATAAAAAGCGAAAGGAGACGCGAAGTAGTCATGAGAATAGTCAGAAAATGAAGGAGATGTGAAAGCCAGCCATGTAGCGACTTGCTAGCTGAACTTACTGCGATATGCGCAAAAAGGTTGGCTTTGCAGAAGGCTATCCCCCTTTTTGACGAGTACTGCCCCCGGTGTTTCGGGTTTATCTGCCACTTTTGCTTTACTTATGACTGTTTCTGCCCTCACCTCCGCTTTTCAGCAGCGCTTTGGCGCGGCCCCCGACCTTTTGTTGCGTGCGCCAGGCCGCATTAACCTCATCGGCGAGCATACCGACTACAACGACGGCCTGGTGCTGCCCGCCGCCATCGACCAAGAGATTCGCTTTGCGCTGCGCCTCAATGGCACCGACCGCATTCGGCTGGCGGCCCTCGACTTTGACGCCGAGTATGAAGTAGCGGTGGCCGACATCGCACCCATTCCGAATGGGCACTGGGCCAACTACCAGCTGGGCGTGGTGGCGAGCCTGCTCCAGCGCGGGGCCACGGTGCCGGGCTTCGACTGCGCCTTTGGGGGCGATATTCCGAGCGGGGCGGGGCTATCCTCATCGGCCGCGGCCGAGTGCGGCGTGGCCTGGGGCCTCAATAAGCTGCTCGACTTAAAGCTCGATACGATGGCACTCGCCCACGTGGCGCAGCAGGCCGAGCACGAGTATGCCAAGGTGATGTGCGGGCTCATGGACCAGTTTGCTAGCCTCTTTGGCCGGGCCGGGCACGTGGTGGAGCTCGACTGCCGCTCGCTCGAATACGCGTATTTTCCCTTCGACACTGCCGACTGCCGGCTGGTGCTCTGCAACTCGGGCGTGAAGCACGCGCTCGGCGATAGCGAGTACAATACCCGCCGCGAGGAGTGCGCCCGCGGCGTCAAGATTATGCAAAAGCGCAACTCAGCCATCAAGTCTCTGCGCGACGCCACGCTAGCCGACATCGAAGCCGATAAGGACGAGCTGGGCGAAGTCGTGGAGAAGCGCTGCCGCTACGTGGTGGAAGAAAACCAGCGCGTGCGCGACCTCACGGCCCGCCTCGCCGAGCACCAGTCGCTAGCCAAGGTGGGCGAGCTGCTCTACGCCAGCCACGCCGGCCTAAGCGACCTCTACCAAGTGAGCTGCGCCGAGCTGGATACGCTGGTGGAGCTGAGCCGCCAGGCACCTGGCTGCTACGGGGCCCGCATGATGGGCGGCGGCTTTGGCGGCTGTACCCTCAACCTGGTAGCGACCAATCAGGTAAAGGAGTTTTTGACGCACATGAAGCAGGGCTACCACAACGAGCTGGGCCTAAAGCTCGATACGTACGTAACAACTTTGGCCGACGGCGTGGGTGAGCTTCTTTCATGAAGAGTAGTAGTTGCGTTATACCACGGCGGAGATGCTGAGCCTCGCGCACATCTCCACCGCGCCGCTACCCGTTATGCAGTAGAGATGCTTCGGCAAGCTCAGCATGACCGCCTTTTATTCCCACCTACTTACGTTTCCCATGTTTGATTTCACTGAACAGCCGCACCGCCGCTTCAATCCATTAGTAGACGAGTGGGTGCTCGTGTCGCCGCATCGCGCCAAGCGCCCCTGGCAGGGCCAGCAGGAAAAGCCGCAGCCCGACGAGCGCCCCGCCTACGACCCCACCTGCTACCTGTGCCCTGGCAACCCCCGCACCAGTGGCGACGTGAACCCGAAGTACGAGCACCAGTTTGTGTTCGACAACGACTTTGCGGCGCTGCTGCCCCAGGGCGAAGCCGGCACCTACGAAGAAGGGGGCTTGCTGCGTGCCGAGGCCGAAACCGGCCACTGCCGCGTCATCTGCTTCTCGCCCCAGCACAACCTGACGCTGCCGGAGATGGCAGTAGCCGAAATCCGCCGCGTAGTGGATGTGTGGACCGATGAGTTTCGCACGCTCGGGGCCGACCCAAATATCAACTACGTGCAGATCTTTGAGAACAAAGGCTTTGTGATGGGCTGCTCGAACCCGCACCCGCACGGCCAA
>CAZERY010000090.1:0-12617 GCA_964514915.1 uncultured Hymenobacter sp. | reverse complement strand
CTCACCCGTAAATTTCACGTTCTCAACTCGCAACATACTTCGTGACGAGTATAATTGATAACTGGTAATTGTTAAATGATCTGCCCTACTCCAAACAGCACCGTGAATACCAGGGTACTTAAAGCCATTTGCTTGAGTAGTGGGTCGAGCTGCATTGACTCTTGCCGCGCCCACACCTGGTAGCCATTGAAGGCAAACAGCGGCAGGCTGAGGGCAAACAGCCACTGCCAGGACGAGTGGTAGGTAAGCGCCACGTACAGCACCGCGCAACCCACGCCCAGCACCAGCAGCAGCCAGTGGTAGCGGCGAGCGTGGCGCGGCCCCAGCCGCACGGGCACCGTGATTTTGCCAGCTAGCTCATCCGAATTTATATCACGAATATTATTGACGTTCAATACGGCTGCTGAGAAACAGCCGAGGCTAGCAGCTGGCAATAGCACAGCCAGCGGCAGCGAGCTCGCTAGCGCATGCTCTTGTGAGTAAGCCTGCAAAAAATAGGTGCCGCACACGCCAACTATGCCAAAAAACAGAAAGACCGACACATCGCCCAACCCGGCGTAGCCGTAGGGCCGTGCGCCGGCCGTGTAGTTAACTGCCGCCCAGATAGCACTCAACCCTAACGCGAAGAATGCTAGCAGCACCCACGCTCCGGCTATGCCCAGGGCTAGTAGCAGCAGCCCAATGCCGCTCACGAGCGCGGCGGCGCCAAAGCCCCACATGGCGCGCTTCATTTCGGCAGGCGTGATGGCTCCGCTTTGCACGGCGCGGAGCGGGCCCTGGCGGTGCACGCTGTCGGCACCATTTTGCGAGTCGCCGTAGTCGTTGGCGAGGTTGCTGAGTATCTGGAGCAGGATGGTGGTGAAGGCTGCCAGGGCCACCACGGGGCCGTTGAAATGCCCGCTGGCTTTGGCTAAAAAGCCACCCGTAAGAATGCTAGCCAGCGCCAGCGGCAAGGTGCGAGGTCGAAAAGCAGAAATCCAGGGTGACATCGGTGGTCAATTAGCAGGTGACAATGAGCAATGAGCAGCTAACAAAGCGTCCGTCAGGCAGAGCTGGTCGAAGCCTCTTGGCGGCCTACGTTTGGCGATTAACCTTTACGCAGCTAGCCCAGCGGTTTCGATAAGTTCCGCCTGACGGACGTGCTAACTGGCAGCTTATTTCGTGATGTCAGCCACGAGCTCTTCACTCAGCGGATTTACCTTGGAAGGGTAGAATTTCACAACGTGGCCTTTCTCATCGACCAGGTATTTGCAGAAATTCCAGCTGGGCGCGTCGCTCACGGCGCCATTTTTATCCTTGTCGGCCAAGAACTTATAGAGCGGCGTAGCATCGTCGCCCTTCACCGCTACCGTCGAGAAAAGCGGGAACGTCACGCCGTAGTTTTTCTCGCAAAAAGAAGATACTTCTTCGTTGGAAGCCAGCTCCTGGTTGAAGCTATTGGAGGGAAAGCCCAGCACGGTCACTTTCTTGCCGTACTTCTTCGACAGCTCTTCCAGCTCCTTATACTGCGGCGTAAAGCCGCATTTGGAAGCCGTGTTTACGATGAGAATTTTCTTGCCCTTGTACTTGCTCAGCTTTACCTCCTTGCCGTCGATGGTCCTGACGGTAAAATTATACACGGTGCCGGGCGCAGCGGCCGTTTCGGTGGGGTGCATAGGTGCGGGCTGGTGGGTAGTGAAAGCCAGGCTGAGCGTAGCAGCCGCAGCGAGGGCAAAAGCGGTAAATTTCATGGTCTTCAAGGTATTAGAAGTGAATAAGCTACTGATAACTAGAATCGCGCCCGGAAGTTTGGCCGGGGCTAGGGGCGCGGCGCGGGAGCTTCTTGGGTAGGCGGTGCGATACCAGTAGCGGGCGGCGTGGCGGGTTGCGACCCGGTATTGAGCAGGTCGATGAGGTTGAGGGGCGTAAACTGCGCCGTATCGCCAGGCTGCACCGTGCGGGTCGTGTCGCGGGCCGTTACGATGTACGTGCGCGCCGGGCCGTTGAGATTCACGGCGTAGTTCACACTGTTGCGCTCGGTGCTCGTAATCAAGCCCTTGGTTGCCATGATGTCGGCAATCAGCTTGAAAAACCAACGCGTTGAGCCCCGCAGCCCGCCGTAGCTATTGAACGACTGGCGGTAGTACTTGGGCTTGGGAATAATGCTAGCCAGGTAAAGGCACTCATCGAGGTCGAGCTCGCTGGGGCGCTTGCCGTAGTAGAACAGTGCCGCTTCCTTCACGCCGTACACCCCATGCTTGCCGCTGGGCCACTTGTACTTGCTGGGCCCCCACTCCACAATGTTGAGGTAAATCTCAAACATCCGCTCCTTGCTGACGAGGCGGGTATTTTCGATAATCCAAACGATGAGCATTTCCTCGGCTTTGCGGCCGACGGTTTTTTGGCGGTTCAGAAACACGTTTTTGACCAGCTGCATGCTCAGCGTGCTACCGCCGCGGGCAAAGCGCTTCTCCTTGATATCCTCGATGGCCGCGTTCACAAAAGCTTTTTCCATAAAGCCCTTGTGCGTGAAGAAGCGCGGGTCTTCGGTGGTCATAATCACCGATTTGAGGTAGGGTGAAATGGCGGCGTAGGGTGTAAAGTCGGGGTTGCTCGGCCCCACGGCAAACGTGCGCAGCGAGTCGCCCTTGTCGTTATAAGCCGTGAAGGCAAAATCGTGGTTAAGCTTGCCCAGATCTTCGGCCCCGAAGTGCGTGATGCTAAAGTCCTTGCTGGGTTGCAGCGACGAGCCGAGCTTGAGGCTATCGACCTGGGCCAGGTCTACCGCCGCTTTGAGATGGTAGCTGAGCGTGCCGGTGCCCGCCGTGCCGGCCACCACGTCGAACATGCCCTCGGGCAGCGAGTTGAAAAAGGCGTTGGTGGGCGTAGGGTCCGAATCGATTTTGAGGCTGACGGCTAGCTTGGGCTTGAGGCGCACCGCGATTTTGGGGTGGAAAATGAGCTGGTTGAGCACGGCCCGCGTGCCAGGGTCGAGCGACACGGTACCCCGGCCCAGGGTAGCCACAAAGTCGAGCTGGCCGCGGTGAATGACGATATCTTCGCTAGCCAAGCGCTTATGGTAGAAGTTAAAATTGCGCGCCGCTACCGAGCCGCGTACCGTCAGCTGGCCGCCGGTTTGGTCATCGGCCGTAAAGTCTTTGCCCGCCAGCTGCACCCGAATGGTATCGAACGATACTAGCGCGCCGTAGTGCCGCGCCACGTACGGCACTTGCACCGAGCCATTTACCCCAAATAGCTTAAGATTTAGCGCATCGTCGCCTGGCTCGATGGTGCCGCTCACGCCCAGCTCGTTTACCACCGAATCGACGCTGGCCGTTAGCTGGCCGCGCACTTCGCCATCTTCGATACTAAGGCGCGGCATGGTCAGCTGCGCGTAGTGGTGCGGACTGGAATAGCTCACCACAAACCTCCGAAAATCAGCCTCGCCCGGTACGCTGCCAAAGCCGGCATCGAGCACCTGGTTGAGCAACAGGCCATAATTGGTACCGCGCAGGGTGTCGCGGCGTACTGGCACGGCGCCTCGCTTTTTAAGCAGAAAAGAGAAATTATTGGCCCCACTCATCCGCTTATGGGCCGTAAGGTGCGCTTGGTCGATTTGCAATTCGCTAAACACTGGCCGGCCCGCGAAAAGCGAGCGCACGCTCAGGCCGGCGAGCAGGCGGCGGGCCGTGAGCAGCGTATCGCCGGCGGCCTGCGGGCCCGCGGCCGCGGTGGGCACGAGGCTCAGGCCCCCAATTTCGACGGTGCTCAGGCCCGTAAAGCGAGCGGGTCCCAACGTGAGCGTAACCGGGTACTTGCGCTCGACGCGCGTTTTGATTTCACCGAGCGCGTAGTTCAGCAGCTGCTGGCGCTGCCAGAGGAATATGCCGAGCGCCACCAGCACCAAGGCCAGCAGGCCGGCAAGCGAATAAAGGATTCGTTTTTTAGCAAGAGCGGATAAGCGCATAACCGCAAAGGTAGATTTGACTTTTTGCTTTTTGCTTGCTGCTTGCTGGCTACGGCTTTCTTATTTTCGAGTGCGCTAGCGCCGGGTGCTGGCTAGCCGGCCGTTAGTTTTGCAGGGCCAACCAGCCTTTCTTCCCGTGCTTACTGCTCTTTCGCCGCTCGACGGCCGCTACCAACGCCAGACCGCCCCGCTGGGGCCCTACTTTTCGGAGCTAGCTCTCATGCGCTACCGAGTGCGGGTGGAGGTCGAGTATTTTATTGCGCTCTGCGAATTGCCCTTACCCCAGCTGGCGGCCGTGCCCACGGCGGTATTTCCAGCCTTGCGTGGCCTCTACGAGCAGTTTGGCGAAGCCGAAGCGCAGGCCATCAAGGCGCACGAGGCCGTCACCAACCACGATGTAAAAGCCGTGGAATATTACTTGCGTGACGAATTTACGAAGCTAGACCTCAGCAATTTCCTGGAGTTTATTCACTTCGGCCTAACCTCCCAGGATGTCAATAACACGGCCATTCCGCTGAGCCTGAAGGAAGCGATGCACGACGTACTGCTGCCACGCTTCACGGCGCTGCAACAGCAGCTGGCCGGCCTAGCCGCCAGCTGGGCCGCAGTGCCCATGCTGGCCCGCACCCACGGCCAGCCGGCCTCCCCCACCCGCCTGGGCAAGGAGTTAGCCGTGTTTGGGGCGCGGCTCGACGGGCAGTTTACGCTGCTGCACCAAGTACCGTACGCCGCGAAGTTTGGCGGGGCTACCGGCGGGTTTAACGCGCACTTCGCGGCGTATCCCGGTACCGACTGGCACGCTTTCGCCGAGCAGTTTGTGAACCGTACGCTGGGCCTGCACCGCACGTTTCCGACTACCCAAATTGAGCCTTACGATAACCTGGCGGCTTTCTGCGATGGCCTTAAGCGCCTGAATACTATTCTACTAGACTTGTGCCGCGACGTGTGGCAGTACATTTCCATCGGGTACTTCAAGCAGACGCTAAAGGCGGGCGAAGTCGGCTCCTCGGCCATGCCGCACAAGATTAACCCCATTGATTTTGAGAATGCGGAAGGCAACCTGGGCGTGGCGAATGCGCTGCTCGAACACTTTGCGGCCAAGCTGCCCATCTCGCGCCTCCAACGCGATCTCACCGATTCTACCGTGCTGCGCAACCTGGGGGTGCCGCTGGGCCATATTCTCATTGCGCTCAATGCCATTGGGCGCGGCCTGGGCAAGCTAGCTTTGGATGAGAGCGCTCTCCAGCGCGACCTCGACGCCAACTGGGCCGTGCTGGCCGAGGCTATCCAGACCATCTTGCGGCGCGAAAACTATCCCGACCCCTACAACGCTCTTAAGCAGCTAACGCGCACCGGCGAGGCTATTTCGGCCGCTACCATTGCCGCCTTCGTGGAGGAGCTAGCAGTACCCGAAAGCGTGAAAAGCGAATTGCGCGGCCTTACGCCGGCTAACTACGTGGGCCGGTAGCCAGGTGGCCTACGCACTACTTTTATATTCCGCCTGCTTTTTACTTGCCCGTGTCTCAGCTTCTCCACGACATTCCTGTTCACCCCGATTGCCGTTTTTTTCGCGGCGACTTGCCTTGCCGCCCCAATAAAGAGCACGGCTATATGTGTGGCGACTGCCCGGTGTATGAGCCGGCTACCAAGCGTATTCTGCTGATTAAGCTCGGGGCCATTGGCGATGTTATCCGCACGACGCCGCTGCTGCGGCGGCTGCGGCAGGAGTATCCGGGCTGCTACATTACCTGGCTCACGCTCACGCCCGCCATCTTGCCGCAGCGTGAGGTAGAGGAGATTTTGAAGTTTGACTACGCAAGCGCGTTGCAGCTGCAAGCCCGGCAGTTCGACATTGCCATCAACCTCGATAAGGAAAAGGAAGCCTGCGCGCTGCTGCTCAATGTGCAGGCTGAAAGTAAGTTTGGCTATACCCTGCGCCCTTACGATGGGGTGCCGTGGCCCATCAACGCGCTAGCCGACCACAAGTACCTCACCGGCGTATTCGACCAGCTTAGCCTGGGCAATACCAAGCCCTACGTGCAGGAAATCTTTGAGCTGTGCGGTTTCGATTTTCGGGGCGAAGAGTACGTATTTGACACCCACGACGACAAAGGCTACGACTGGAGCGCCCTGCCGCCCGCTGCGGCGGGCCCGCGCATCGGCCTCAACACGGGCTGCGGCGACCGCTGGACCACCCGCCTCTGGAGCACCGAAAAGTGGATTCAGCTCATCACCGAGCTGCAAGCGGCCGGGTACGCACCCGTGCTGCTCGGCGGCGAGGCCGAAGCGCCCCGCAACCTTGAGCTGCAAGCCGCGACCGGCGCGGCTTACCTAGGCACTTTTCCGCTGCCGCAGTTCATCAACCTCATGCACCAGATGGCGGGCATCGTGACGCAGGTGACGATGGGCATGCACATCAGCATTGCCCTGCGCAAGCCGACCATCTTGATGAACAACATCTTCAACCCCTACGAATTTGACCTCTACGGCCGCGGCCAACTCGTAGGCCCTAACAAGCAGTGCGTATGCTTCTACCGGGGTACCTGCCGCCTGGGCACCAGCTGCATGGAGGACTTGCCAGCCGATAAAGTATTTCAGGCAGTAATGGAGAGCGTGCCGCTAGCTACCAGTAAAGTTGCTTAAGCAGTCTGAGCAATCTTCAAAGCCTGGATAGACCCGGCTCCTAACCCCGCAATCGCTCCACTCTCTTAGGCCGACTTAAAACGCATTCCGCAGTGGCTAAAACGTATTCCGCAAGAGCAAAACCGCATTCAGGTGCGACAAAACGTCATTCAGCCTTAGCAAAACAGCATCCGGCAGTGGCAAAACAGCATTCGACCAGTGTACTACTCGATTTGGCTAAGCTAAAACAGCATTCGGCAGTGGCAAAACACCAGTCGGCAATTCCTCGAACTGGTTTGGCCTTGCCAAAACCACCTTCGGCCGGCTGCAAATCGCCTTCGGCTTCCGGCAGTTTCAGCTAGTCATGCACTTGCGCTACTTCTTTGAGGGCAGCCAGCATTACTTCCCACGAAAACTTGGTGCGTTCTTGCCGCACCCCAGCTGCCAAAACCTCTTCGCGGTTGTGCGCATAGAAATCAATTAGCGCGTCGGCGATGGCCGTAGCAGTAGGCGGCACCACGTAGCCTACTATCCCATTGGGTATCAGTTCGGCTAGGCCGCCTACGTCGGTCACCAGCATAGGCCGGCCGAAGTGGTACGCTACCTGCGACACGCCGCTTTGCGTAGCATTTTTGTAGGGCTGAATGACCATATCGGCCGCGCTGAAGTAGTCGGCTACTCGCTCATTTGGAATGAAGTTGGTGGCGCGCACCAAGCGGCTTTCCAGGTTTAGCTTTTGTATAAGCGCTTCATACGGCGCGGCATCTTCGTAAAACTCACCCGCGATAATCAGCTTCACTGGCAGCGCAGCTACCCGCGGGTCGGCCAGCGCCTCAAGCAGGATATCCAGCCCTTTGTACGCCCGGATAAAGCCAAAAAACAGCACGTAAGGCACCGCAGCCGGCAGCCCGAGCGCCGCTAGGGCCACAGCCTTGGGCTTGGCCGGCCCAAAATTATCGTACAGCGGGTGGGGCCGGTATAGCGCCGGCTTTTGCCCGAAACCCAGCCGTTGCAAGTCGGCTAGCACACTGCGGCTCATCGTCACGAAGCCGTCGCAGGCGCTCAAAAAGTACCGCGTTAGCGGGCCATCGCCGGGCCGCTTCTCGTGCGGAATTACGTTGTCGGTGATGGCCACTACGCGGGTGTGCCCATTGCCGCGCACTAGCCGCGCCACGGTGCCCAGCGCCGGCCCCATCAAGGGCAGCCAAAACCTGAATACAACCAAGTCGGGCCGCTCGCGCCGGAGCCGCCGCCCTACCGCTAGCCACGAGAGCGGATTCACAGAGTTCAGGCTCACTTCAATTGACAAGTCAGCCGGGCCAGCCTCCGTGCTGAATTGCGTTTGGCCAGGAAATAGAAAGTCGGGGTATTGCAGCAAAAACGTGACGATGCGCACCTCATCGCCCGCAGCCTGAAAGGCCCGCGCCAGCCGCTCGTTGTACGTTGCCAGCCCTCCCCGCAGCGGGTACGCCGGCCCGATAAGGACGACTTTCATCGCAACGTCTCCCGCACCAGGTAGTCATTGCGCCGCGGCCCGTTCAGCTGCACCATTTCGGCCAGAAAACCGGCCAGAAACAGCTGCACGCCAATAATGACTGCCACCAGCGACATAAAAAACAGTGGCTGCTGAGTCACGCCCCGCGCTTTTAGGTTGTGCATCGACAGCCACCACTTTTCGCCCGTCAGCCACAGTGTCAGCACCATGCCAATGAAAAAGGAAAGCGTGCCCAGCGTCCCAAAAAAGTGCATCGGCCGCCGCCGAAACCGGCTCACGAAAGTGATGCTAGCCAGGTCCAGAAAGCCGTAGACAAACCGCTCCAGCCCAAACTTCGTCACCCCATATTTGCGCTCCTGGTGCTGCACCACCTTCTCGCCTATCTTCTTGAAGCCATTCCACTTGGCAATAACCGGGATGTAGCGGTGCATCTCGCCGTACACTTCAATGGCCTTCACCACGCGCTGGTCGTACGCTTTGAGTCCGCAGTTGAAATCGTGCAGTTGAATACCCGAAATAGCCCGCGTGGCGCCGTTGAATAGCTTGGTCGGAATGGTCTTGGACAGCGGGTCGTAGCGCTTCTGCTTCCAGCCGCTCACGAGGTCGTAGTGTTCCTCCGTTATCATGCGGTATAGCTCGGGCAGCTCCTCAGGCGAGTCTTGCAAGTCGGCATCCATGGTGCATACCACCCGGCCCCGCGCCGCCTCAAACCCTACGTTGAGCGCCGCCGACTTGCCATAGTTGCGGTTGAACCGAATGCCGCGCAGCGCCATATCCTGGCTAGCCAGCGCCTCAATCACCGCCCACGAATCATCCGTCGAGCCATCATCAATTAGAATAACCTCGTACGAGAGGCCCCGCGCCGTGAGCACCTTCGCTATCCAACGCGTTAGCTCCGGTAGCGACTCCGCCTCATTCAGCAAGGGTATTACGATGGATAGCTCCACCGGAAAAGCAACTAGCTTATTCAAATTCAGGTTTCGGATTTTTAGTGATCGCGGCAATGACCAGCGACAGAAGCAGCCCCATCATAACTGAGCTCACGATAACGATAACGAAGGCAATCGGGCCGGTTGAAAACTTACCTGCCAAACTTACGGCTTGGTCTATCTGGGCGTCGCTCATGTTGCCACCGGCTTCCATCTTCGTGCGCATTGCTTCCACCGTGCGGCTAGTCAAGTCTGGGTCAACGAACGTCCGATATACATAATTAAAAATGCCACTTAGTATTCCGCTTACCAAGGTCAATAACACCCCGATACCCAAGCACTGACCATAAGACATAAAACCAGCATTAGACTGCTTAAATGCCTTGTGAGCTAAGCATATCCCTCCTATCGGGATAATACTATTCGCCCAGCTTATCGCTTGGTTTGACTCTTGCCCAATGGCAAAAACCACGAATAGAAAGATAATGGACACCAAACCTGTCAACAAACCATAACGCACCGCTACTGAAGAGGTAGAAGCAGTTGAAGTAGCCGTTTGCATAAGCAGCGCACTAAGTGATGAAAGTGTGGCAATTACTTGCGTAAAAACAACCCGGCAGGCAGCGCAACCAGCATTCCTAGCAGCACCACCCGCGTAAAAGTACCCATAACCAAGCTCTGCACTGAGATAGCGGCTGCCTGTCGCAGTTCCAGCGCTTCAAACTGTTTATTACGCTTCTCCTTCGGCCGTATCTCCTGCTGTACACGCACTATTTCCACCATCTCGGCCCGGTTGTGGTCCAGCACCGAGCGGTCTACTCCGTGCGCCAACCCCCACACACTACCGGCGGCAATAGCCGCGGCCAGCAGCACCGTCAAACCACCTACGGCCAACGAGCGCCCTACTCCCGGCCGACTCGGCATAGCCAACCGGCGTAGCACCCATTGGCTACCTACGGCAGCGAGCGGCACCAAAAACTGCCCTAGTAACTGCTTTGGTCCGAAGGGATTGTTGCCAGTAAACTGTAAGAACAAAAGCCATACGGCGCAGGCTATTCCGGCCCCCACTCCAAAGCGCAAGGCTAGCTGGGTTACCTGTCCCGAGCCCGGGTTATTTTCTAAGCCCGCAGGCAATTCGCGTAAAGGAGCCATACCGTACTGTGTAACTAGCTGGCAAGATACGACCACTATCCGGCGCCTTCAGGTAGAACTAAGCTGCTACAGGAAGCCGAATAGCTACCTTCGACCGCCCAAATCGGAGTAGTAACCCCTCTGCCAGCAAGCAACCAAGCACCACAAATAGACAATAGCGCCACAATGGCTCTCCGGTTTGCTCGGCTCGATAGCGCGTTAGTGCTACTGAGCCAGCCTTGCCATCCAAAATGTGAACATTTGGCCGGTTGGGACCAATTAGCTCACGAAGTTCTGCTGCCGAATACACCTTTAGCTCTGACTCCTTTTTATCCGCGTTGAATGCTAATGTTGTTATGCGCTGTCCCCGTCGTCTTAGCTCATAAAAGCCAGGCTGGGTCATTTGCGCGGGCACTTCCAGCTGCAAGCTTCCTGCACGCAATCTCTGTATTGGTATCAGGGTAATACTATCACGTACCAGTCTAAAAGCGGATTCGTTAGCAGCTTGGGGTTGCACATCCAGTGTCACGGCAGCCTCATTCATCCGATAAGCCGGCCGTTGATTTCCATGATAACTCAACATAGCTAGCCGGTACAGCACCGGTACAAAAAGCCCTTGCGTCGTAAAATCCCCGTAAGCTTCGGCAAAGGGGGCAGTGAAAACATAGGTGCGACCAGCGCTCGCGTTCTTAAATTCAGCTAAGAAGCTATCGCCATCCCGCAACCGTAGAATAGCTGCCCCCCCCTGGCCCAATCGCAATACCGGCGCCACTTGTGGCAGTGCCACTTGCCGCGGTTGTGCCCCAAACACATCCCGAAAGAATAGGTTATGCGCATCAGGCATTGCTACTTCCTGCAAAGCTAGTGCGCCATTAGCAGGGTTTTCCCATTGCCCCCCACTCACCCCTAGCGCTCTCAGCAACTGCAAAGTTGCCGTTCGTTCGGTGAGGTTACTAGGTGGTGCCACTACCACACTTCCTCCCCGGTGAACTACCTCAGTTAATACCTCGCGCAATCCAGCGTGTATAGCCGCAGTTCCGTTTACTAATATTAAGTTGGCTCGTCGTAAATTACCGTAATTAACCTGCTTTGGCAAAGAGAAAGAGTATAAGAATAATGGTTCTGCACCATATACCTTTTGGGCCATCGGCTCAGCACCAATCTCCAGCACACGAATAGAGGCAGTTGGCTGTAAGGCAAAGTAATACGTGTTATCGAAAGTAACCGGACTATCTCCAGTGACTACTTCTCCAAGCGCTAATTGGCTATTTGGTAGCTGCACCTGCACCGTAGCAGTAATCGCCTGGCTCCTTTCTAAGGTTACGCTAAACGCAGCTACTTGCTGTGCTCCTAAACGCACCTTCACTGGGCAGTTTGCGAGGGGTAATGAACCGCCGTTACGCAAGCGTATGTGCAATCCCAGATTTGTCTGTGTACGCACGAAGGCGTCATCCAGCCATACGCTGTCTGCATAAATATTTGCAACGGGCTTACCTATCTGTGGTGCTAATACCACCTCCGCGTCTTGTCTAATAGTTCGAAGTAACCTTTCGCTACTTGAAGTACGCTGAAAATCTGAAATTATAAAGAGCGAATTTCCACTAGGTTTTTGTAACTGTTGCTGAGTATTAGAACCAGCCCAATCACTCTTACGTCCCACAAAAGGAAGCTCAACTAACTTACCTAAGTAAGCACTTTGAGTTAAATCTTCTCTTTGTTGTCCTACTAGCTGAAAATGAGTAGACGGGGCATAACTTCTACCTAGTACCTGCGCTTGGGCTACAGCTTGCTGTAACAATGAGACCTGTGTTTCACCCGTTGCTTGCATGCTAGGTGACGTATCCACCATTATATTAACCTGCTCCCCTTGCCCAGATACTTGTTGTGCAGGTATAAATGGTTGGGCGAATACTAATACTAAAGATATTAAGGCTAACACCCGCAATAACAATACTAGTAATTCCTGTAGGCGTCGACGACGCATGGTGGTCAACTCTACCTCACGAATAAAACCTATATTCGTGAATAGGACCCGTTGCGGTACTCTCAACTGCAATAAGTGAATTGCAACAGGAATACTTATTGCTAATAACGCCCACAAAAATTCTGGATGTAATAATTGCATTTTGTTTAAAGCTCTGTCACAAAAGTGTATTATAGCGATTTCGTGACCAGCATACTTTTTTTGACCAGCTTACGTGTTGATAACAAGCAATTTATTAGTTGCAAAAGGATAATTGGTTCACGAAACCGCTATAAGCCCTAACTACAAATCTACCTGTTTTATTCACCAGCGATGATATAAACTAGCTCACAGCTTTTCGCATCAGTAAAGAATGCTAGGGTACTAAGGTTAAGCATCCAGTTGAGACCGAAATTCTTAATTATTAAGGATAGCTTCCACAAACCTCTACTACCTTAAACGCAATTTGCTCCCCCCGCCCGCGCTGGATAAAGCGAGGCGAGGGGAGCAAACTGGTAGAAATTTGGCGGC
>CAZERY010000089.1:0-12628 GCA_964514915.1 uncultured Hymenobacter sp. | reverse complement strand
CGACCTTGCCAAGGTCGAGGTCGCGAGTTCGAACCTCGTCTCCCGCTCCAAAACAAAAAAGACGTTGCTATCCAGCAGCGTCTTTTTTGTTTTCCCGCTCTCATGGCCCGCCCAAGTAAAGTAACCGGAGCCGCTCTACGCCGCGCCGTTGCCGAAAACCTCGCCGTGGCGCAAGTGCTGAGCAAGCTGGGCCTGGTGCCGGCAGGCGGCAATTATAAAACGGTGCAAGAAAAAATTAAATTTTTTGCCATCGATACCAGCCACTTTACGGGCGCCGCTTGGAACCAAGGTGAGCGCTACCAGGCGTTTGGGAAATGTGCTACGCTAGCAGAAATTTTGGTTGAAAATTCTAGTTATCACTTCACTTACGGTTTAAAAAAGCGCTTGCTCAAAGAGCAATTGAAACAGCATTGCTGCGAGGAATGCCCATTACGCGAGTGGCGCGGCTTACCTATTCCGTTGGAGCTGCACCACTGCAACGGGATAAATAATGACCATCGCTTAGAAAATTTGCAGTTACTTTGTCCCAATTGCCACGCTCAAACAACCTCTTATCGGGGTAGAAATAAGCTAAAGTGCTCAGCCAGAGTGGTGTAATGGTAGCCACGAGGGACTTAAAATCCCTTGTCTTCACGGACGTACGGGTTCGAGTCCCGTCTCTGGTACTTTGAGGTGTAAAAACCTCACAACCCCCTAGAAAACCTTTGTTTGCAACACGCAAACGAGGCTTTTCTAGGGGGTTTTTCCATTTGGTGTTTTCTATCTGTTTACCACGTTAATTTCTCAGTGATCAATTTGCCTCCGGATGCCGGCCCAGAAAATGGCTTTAACACCATACCATGAGTAGCAAGGGGTAAATCGGGTGCGGGCCACGCTGGCCAGCAGCGTCGATAGCACCATACGGCCCGATGTGACAGTTGCTTATTTATGGGGTGCGGTAGGGGCGGGGGTAGCTTTCGGGCCGACGAGACGGTGGCTCACGCAAAGGTTATTTTCCAGCCAGTATCCGTAGCGTGTAGCTGTACATGTACTGCTTGGCTAGCAGGCGGTAGGCATCGTGGGGCAGCGCCCCCCAGCTATTATCGCCGCCCACGCCGCGCTGCGCCAGGTCGAGATGCACAAAGGTCTGGCTGTGGGGTTTAAGGTCGGTGGGATGCTGTTGCTTTTTGCTTAGGCCGGGGTCAAGGTCTTCGCTGCGAAAAGGCAAGGCGCTAAAGCAAATAGGCTGCCCGGCTGCCTCCACACGCAGGCCACGCCCGGTGGCATCGGTCAGCGTCAGCCAGCGGGTATCGGTGTGGTAGCCGTACTCCTGCGGCCGGATGTAGGTAGGAGGAAAGGTGCGCCGCACCGAATCCTGGTACACGCCCAGCAAGGCAGCAGTGTGGCGGTCGGCGTAGTTTTCCTGCGGCCCACGCCCGTAGTAGCGCAACTGGTCGTAGCGCCGGGGTATTTCCAGCCGCATGCCGAAGCGCGGCATTTCGGATAACGGCTTGTCCTGCAAGTCGATACTGGCCGTTACGCGCACGGCGCCATCGGGCTGCACCAGGTAGGCCACGGTGTAGGGCACGCCCAGGTCGCTGAGCAGGTACTCAACCGTGATGGGCAGGCCGGCGGCCGACTGCTCGCCCACTGTCACGCGCTGCACCAGCCGGTTGGCGTGGGCCGTGCGCCACACGCCCAGGCTTTGCGGCATGCCATTGCCAAAGTCGTTGTCGGTGGGCGCGCGCCAGAAGTAGGGCTCGGGGAAAGAGCCCAGGAGAGGCTGCTCGCCCCGGCGCAGGTCGGTGAGGTGGCCCTGCCGGGTGTTGAACTCCCCGTGTACTTCGCCGGCCGTGAAGGTCAGGTGGTCGCCCTCGCGCTGTACCTGGAGCGTGCCCGCGGGGGGAGGCGCCGCGGCGAAGTAGGCGGTGGCGGGCGTCAGTACAAACTGCTCGCGGGCTACCTCGTGGCCGGCTGGCACCAGCGGGGCAGCAGCTTTGGTGAAGGCAAATACGTTGAGCACGTACTCGGCGCCCGCGCCTGGCTGGAAAGCGGGCAGCGGCAGCTTTACCTCTTTTTGCTGGCGCGGGCCGAGCTTGCTCACGGCCAGGGCGCCGGTTTTTACCATTGCGCCGTTGCGTAGCAGCTCCCAGCGGAAAGCATAGCTGTCGAGGTTCTTGAAGGAAAACCAGTTGATAACCGTCACGCGCCCGCTGGCGGGCTGGGCGGCCGTGAAGCGGATGTCCTGGTACACCTTCTTGACTTCGAGCAGGCCAGGGTGCGGAGTGCGGTCGGCGGCCACCAGGCCATTGGCGCAGAAGTTCTCGTCGTTTTGGAGGTGGTAGCCGCCCAGGTCGCCGCCGTAGGCAAAAAACGGCCGCCTGTCGGGGGTACTGGTGGCCAGGCCCTGGTCCACCCAATCCCAGATAAAGCCACCCTGTAGGTGGGGCTTACTCCGAATCACGTCCCAGTACTCCTGAAAGTTGCCGTTGCTGTTGCCCATTGCGTGCGAGTACTCGCACATGATGTAGGGACGGGTTTTGTCGGTGGCCTCGGCGTACTTACGCATCGAATTCATGTCGGGGTACATGGGGCACACAATGTCGGTGTCCACGTCTTCGCCGGCCTGCTCAAACTGCACCGGGCGGCTGGGGTCGCGCTGCTTGAGCCAGGTATAAGCTTCGTGAAACACCGGCCCGTTGCCGCACTCATTGCCCATGCTCCAGATGACGACGGCAGCGTGGTTTTTGTCGCGCTCGACCAGCCGGCTGATGCGGTCGCGGTGGGCAGCTTCCCACTCGGGCAGGTAAGCCGGGTGTTTGGTTTTGTCGAACCAGCCTTGCAGCTCGGCGCCGTAGCCGTGGGTTTCGATGTTGGCCTCATCCACGAGGTAAAAGCCCAGCTCGTCGCACAAACGCAGCCAGCGCTCGTCGTCGGGGTAGTGGCAGCTGCGAATGGCATTGATGTTGTGCTGCTTCATTAATTCCAGATCCCGGCGCATGCCGGCGTCCGTTACCACGCGGCCAGTGGTGGGCTCCAGCTCGTGGCGGTTTACGCCGTGCACTTCCACGGGCTGGCCATTTACCAGCAGCTGCGCATGTTTGATTTCGACCTTGCGAAAGCCAAGCTTGGTGCCGGTCACGCCGAGCACCTTGCCCTGGGCATCGGCTAGCGTGAGGCGCAATTGGTAAAGAGTCGGCACCTCTGCGCTCCACGGGCGCACGCCCGGCACCGTGCCGCTGAGCTTCACCTCCTGCGTGCCAGCTCCGGCAGGCGCGGCCACGGACTGCTGCTGGCGCAGTACAACCTTGCCGCTGGGCGCTATCACCTCGGCAGTGAGGCGGGCGGCGGGGGCACTACCGAAGCTGCGCAGCGTTACCTCGGTGCTAAACTGGCCGTTTTGGTACGTGGGGTCGAGGTCGGCGTGGGCAAAGAAATCCCAGATGGTGTGCCTGGGTAGCGCGGTCAGAAACACGTCGCGGTCGAGGCCCGACAGCCGCCAAAAATCCTGGTCTTCGAGGTACGAGCCATCGTGCCAGCGCAGCACTTGCACCGCCAGCTGGTTGTCGCCGGGCCGCAGGTACTTGGTAATATCGAACTCGGCCGGCGACTTGGCCGCTTTGCTAATGCCCACCCGCTGCCCATTCACATACACAAAGGCGCAGCCCGAAATACTGCCGAAGTGCAGCAGCACCTCGCGCCCCGCCCAGTCGGCCGGCACCGTAAACGGGCGCCGGTAGGTACCCACCGGATTGCTGCTAGAATCGATGAAGGGCTGGTTTTTGGGAAAAGGGTAGGTGATGTTGGTGTAAATCGGAATGCCAAAGCCCTGCACCTCCCAGTTGCTGGGGACCTGAATAGTTTTCCAGCTGGCATCGCTGAAGCCGGGTTGAAAGAAGTCCAGCGGCCGGTCGGCGGGCCGGGCCACGTAGTTAAATTTCCAGGTGCCGTTCAGGCTCTGGTACCAGGGCGAGCGGGCGTAGTCGTCGGGGCCCAAGTCGGCGGGCTGCGCGTAGAGCTGGAAGCTGGCGCGGGGTGGCTCCTGGCCCTGTTGGGTAAGCTGCGGGTTTTGCCACTCGGCGGGGTTGGGCGCCTGGGCGTGGGCGGCCAGGCTTGGGGCCAGTAGTAGCACGGCAGCTAGTAGGCGAAAATCAGGCATGGGTGAGGGAATGAGGAAAAACCAGCGAAGAGTAGGCGCAGCCCTCGGGGCTGCGTGCTTACCAGCCAGGGTTTTGCTTGATGTTGGGGTTGGTATTCAGTTCGCCCTGCGGAATGGGAAAGTAGGCAAACTTGGCCGAGAAAAACTCCTTGCCCACTTTGTCACTGTTCTTGATTTCCTGCTCCAGCAAGCCCCAGCGCTTGAGGTCGTAGAAGCGCTGCCCTTCCCGAAAGAATTCCAGCATGCGCTGGTGGCGGATTTCGGCCAGCAGCTGCGGGGCCGAGTAGCCCGCCGCCAGCGGAGCCAGGCCGGCACGCGAGCGGATGCGGTTTACCAAGGGGTAAGCGTCGGCGGGGCGGCCCAGCATGGTCAGAGTTTCGGCGTAGAGCAGCAGCACATCGGCGTAGCGCAACACTTTTTCGTTGATGTCCGAAATGTAGATGCCCTCGTTGGTGTCGTGCCAGTTCTGGTACTTGCGAATCAGCGAGCTATAGCCAAACACCAGCTTGAAGGCCGAAAACGGCTTGTTGTAGTACAGCGCGCCGGGGTAGTCCCACACCAGCGTGGCGTACATGCGCGCGTCGTAGTCGCCCCCGACGGCCTTCTCCTGCTTGAACTCATTGAACAGCTTATCCGTGGCTGACACCTCAAACCAGCCGGCTACTTCGGTGGGGGCAAACTCCTGGGCCGTTGTCACGCCCAAGGCTTCGTTGGCGTTTTCACCAGCCCAGGGCTGCGAGCCGCCCACGTTCTGGTTCTGAATCTCAAACAGCGACTCGGCATTGTTGTCGCTGGCCTTCGAGAAGTTATCCTCGAAGTTGGGCACCAGGCTGTAGGTATAGGGCGCCTGCGCCAGGCCGTCGGGCTGCGCCAGCTGCCGGAAGATTTTTTCGGCCTCGGCCCAATTTTTCTGGTACACGTAGGCTTTGCCGAGCATCCCCAGCGCGGCGCCCTTGGTAGCCCGGCCCACCCACGCGCTGGGGTACACCGTGGGCAGCGCCGCCGCGGCCGCCTGCAAGTCGCTCACGGCCTGGGCCCACACGTCGGCTTCGGGCGACTGCGCCACGAAGTAATCGCTGCGCTGCATCGGCACTTTGGTAATGATGGGCACGGCCCCGAAGTTGGCGGCCGCCAAAAAGTAATTGAGCCCCCGCAGGAACTGCGCCTCGGCAATGTATTGCTTCTTGGAATCGGCCGAAATACCGGTGGTCAGCGCCGTCTGCTCCATCACCTGGTTGGCCCGAAAAATACCGGTGTAGAAGCCCGTAAAGATGCTGCCCGGCGTGCCCGTAGTGGGGTTGTTGGTGAAGGTAGAAAGCTGGTATAAGTCCTTCACGTCATTGCGAATAAAGAAGTCGTCGCCGCGGCCGTTGGTGGTTTCGATGCCGCGCACGCCGTAGTAGCCGTTGTTTACATCGTGAAAGACCTTGTAGGTAGCGGCCAGCCCCGCCAGAAAGTCGGCGTCGGTCTTCCAGAAGTTGGTTTGCACGATGGAGTTCGGGCTAACCTGGTCGAGGTCTTTGGTGCAGGCACCCAGCGCCAGGGCGAGCAGCGAAGCGTAGAAAAAGCGTTTCATCGGTTGGTGGGAAATAGAAGGTTAGAAGGATACCTGCACGCCCAGCAGCGACGTGCGCGCTAAGGGGTAGGCCACGTGCGGAAAGTCCACGCCCCGGTCGAGAATGCCGCCGCCCACCGCGCCCGCGTTGTAGCGGCCCAGGTCGGGGTTGAAGCCCGTGTAGTTGGTGATGGTGAATAGGTTGTCGAAGCTGACGTAGAAGCGGCAGCTGCTGATCTTTACCGTGTTGAGCAGGCTTTTGGGCAGCGTGTAGCCGAGCTGCAAGGTGCGCAGGCGCAGGTACGAGCCGCTTTCCAGAAACCGGTCCGAGGTCTGGCTATTCAGGTTGGGGTCGTTGATGACGGCGCGCGGAAAATCGGTGTGGTTGGTGGGCGTCCAGGCGTTGAGGGTAGCGGGCGAGTAGTTGAATTCCAGGTTCATGCCTTCCAGATCTTCCCGAATGCCGTTGTAGATTTTATTGCCGTAGGTGCCCTGAAAGAAGAAGCTCACGTCGAAATTGCGCCACGAAGCGTTGCTGCCGAAGCCGTAGGTGAACTTGGGAGTAGGGCTGCCGCAGTACTGGCGATCGTCCTGGCTGATGATGCCATCGTTGTTGTAGTCCACAAACCGGACGTCGCCGGGCTTGGCGCTGGGCTGGATGAGCCTGCCGTCGTGGGTGTAGGCATTGATTTCATCCTGCGAGTTGAAAATCCCGTCGGTCTTAATCAAATAGAATGCGCCCACCGGCCCGCCGGCCTGCGTGATGGTGGCCGCCGCACCGTGGTGAGTAGGCTGCCCACCCGAAATTTGCTGCGTGCCCGTCCCCAGAAAATCGACCTGGTTGTGGATGGCAGTGAATGTGCCGGTTACCTGATAAGTAAATTCGCCCACCTGGTTATTGTAAGTCAAGGCGGCCTCGACGCCGCGGTTCGTGATTTGGCCGGCGTTGATGTAGGGGCTGGTGCCGCTGGCGCCGCTGCTCAGCGGAATGGGCACTTGCAGCAGAATGTCCGAGTTGCGCCGGATAAAGTAGTCGGCTGTCAGGTTCAGCCGGTTCTGAAAGAAGCCCAGCTCAGCCCCCACATCGTAAGTCTTCGACGTTTCCCATTTGATATTGGGCGTGGCGAAGGCCGTTTGAATGGCGCCCGACCACAGCTGCTGGGTCTGGCCAATCACGTAGTTGGTATTGGGCGTAATCAGCGGCACGTACCGGTAGTCAGGTATCTCCTGGTTGCCCAGCACGCCGTAGCTGGCCCTGATTTTCAGGTTGCTCACCACGTCTTGCACTGGCTGGAAGAACGGCTCGTTCACGATGTTCCAGGCCAGGGCAATGGAGGGGAAATTGCCGTACTTATACGCTGGCCCAAAGCGCGACGAGCCGTCGCGGCGGAAGGTGCCCGTCAGCACGTAGCGGTCGTTGTAGGCGTACACCAGCCGGCCCAGGTACGACAGCAGCACACTCTCGTAGGCATAGCCGCCGCTGGAAATGTTGGTGGTGCCCGCGTCGAGCACCTCAATGCCGGTCGGCATCCCGCTCTTCGAGCCGCTCAGGATGTTGTACTTGGTGTCCTGGTACGTGTAGCCGGCCAGCGCCTGGAGCGTGTGCTTGCCAAAGATGCGGTCGTAAGCCACCGTATGCTCTTGCAGGAAGTAGTAGCGCTCGCTCTTATTCTGCGCCAGGTCGGCGTCGGCATTGTTAAACAGCGCTCCTACCTGGTAGGGAGCGACGTAGTCGTTGTAAGAGCCAAACGCGGCCGTGTAGCCCAGGTTCAGCCGGTATTTCAACCCCTTGAAGAGCGAAACTTCCGCAAAGCCATTCAAAATGGCGGTGGTCGTCAGGGTTTCGGGCACCTCCAGATTAAGCTGAGCCACGGGGTTGGCCACGTTTACCACCGGCCCCGCCGCGCCGCTGTAGCCGCCCACCGCCGTGGGGTCGTACACCTGAAACACGGGGATCATTTTCAGGGCCGAGCCCACGGGGTTGCCGCCCTGGCCGCCCCAGCCGGCGGCCATGTTGCGCCAGTATTCACGGGTCAGAATCACCGTCTCGCCTATCCGCACCCGGCCCTTGGTGAAGTCGGTTTTCAGGCGCAGGTTCCAGCGATCGTAGTCGGTTTTCTTCACAATGCCCTGCTGGTCGAGGTAGCCGCCCGACAGGCTGTAGGTGAAGTTGTCGCTCCCGCCGCTCGTGCCCAAGGTGTAGTTTTGCATGGGCGCGACGCGGTAAATCTCCTTCTGCCAGTCGGTGCCCGCGCCCAGGCTGTCGGGGTTGCGGGCAATGCTGAGGCGGGGCAGGCCCGCGTTGTCGTGCGCCGCGTTGCTGACGGTAGCCCACTGCGAGGCATTGAGCACGGGGATTTCCTTGGCAATAGCTTGCAGGCCGTAGTAGGCGTTGAAATCGAGGCGGCTTTCGCCCTTTTTACCGCTTTTGGTGGTAATGAGCACTACCCCGTTGGCCGCCCGCGAGCCGTAGATGGCCGCCGCCGAAGCATCCTTCAGCACGTTAAACGAAGCGATATCAGTAGGTTGCAGGTTATTGATGTCGTCTACCTGCACGCCGTCCACGATGTAGAGCGGGTTGTTGTTGTTGAGCGAGCCCGCGCCCCGAATAACCACCCGCACGCCCGAGCCCGGGTTGCCGCCCGACGACTCGATCTGCACCCCCGCGATGCGGCCCTGCAACGACTTCTGTACCGTATTCGAGCCCTGCGTGCGAATGTCTTCGGCCTTTATCGAGGATATAGCGCCCGTCACGTCTTCGCGCCGCTGGGTGCCGTAGCCCACCACCACTACTTCGCCAAGGTCCTTGGCGTCGTCAGCCAGGCTAATCTTCAGCGTCGTGGTAGGGCCGGTCACCACCATTTCCTGTTGGCTAAAGCCCACCGAGCTGAATACCAGCGTGCTACCAGCCGGTACTTGCAGGCTGAATTCACCATCGGTACCCGTGCTAGCGCCGATGGTCGTGCCCTTTACCAGCACCGTCACGCCGGGCAGGCCCGAGCCCTTGGAGTCTACTACCCGCCCGGCTATGGTAATGTCCTGTGCGGCCGCGGTACTACTGCTGCCAGCCGGCACGATAACGTAGTTGTTCGGGTGTAAGCGCTTGAAGCTCAGGTGCAGCTCTGCCAGCGTGCGGGCCAGCTTTTCGTCCAGCGTGCCCGCCTCGTTGGGCAGCGCCACGCGCTTGTCGCCCACCAGGTCGCTGTCGTAAGCGATAGTGCTGCGGTGCTGTTTTTCCCACTGCCGCAGCAATTGCCGCAAGGAGGTGGTAGGTGCCGCCGGTGCCAGCTGCGCCGGGCGCGGCTGCACGGAGGCCAGCACTTGCGCCAAAGCCGCCGAACCCGGCGCTTGCAGCAGCAAGACGCCGGCCGTGAGCAGTACGAGGCAAGCCGGTTGGCTGCCTGGTTTGGTAAGCGTGTTTTTCATGGGAGGGTGGGAAAGGTGGAAAAACAGGTTGGGCAGTAGGGGAGGTAGGTTCGGTAGCCTGCCAGGATCTATAGGCCATTGGCGGACTACAAATTCGCCCGCTGATTATTGCGCAGTGGCCAGAATCAGGCGGTTTTGCTCGCGCTCGATGCGTAGGTGGAAAGCCTCGGCCAGGTCTTCGCAGAGCACATTTAAGTCGCCCAGCGGGAAGGTGCCAGTGAACTTGCGTCGGCGCAAGGCCGGGCTGGCTACTACCACTTCCACGCCGTAGGTGTCTTGCAGGCGGGTGGCTAGCTCGGCCAGCGAGGTAGCTTCGAAGCACAGCTCATTAGTGGTCCAAGTGGTATACGCAGCGGCCGGCACCGCCTTGTGAACCAACGCAGTGGGGTGCTTGTCGGAGGTTTGCAGGAGCTCTCCCGGCTTCAGCACTATGGCCGGCCGGGTGCCGTCGGCAAAGGCCACGCGCACCTTGCCCGTGAGCAGCACCACGCGTCCCTGGCCGTGCCGCCGGTACACGGCAAACCGGGTGCCTAGCACTTCCACCCAGAAGCCGGCCGTGGTGTGCACTATAAAGCGCTGGTTGGTTGGCAAGTGCTTTACCGAGAAAAATGCTTCGCCATCGAGCCATACCTCACGCGGGGCCGCGTCGTACAGCGGAGCGGCGTAGCGCACCGACGAGTGGGCATTGAGCGTGGCTACCGAGCCGTCGGGCAGCCGCACCACCCGCGTTTGGCCGTAAGTAGTGGCATAGTAGGCGGTCGCTAGCCTGGTAGGGGCCAGCGGCCGTGGCCAAAGCCAAATGCCCCCTGCTAGAAGTGCGGCAGCGGCCCAGTAGTGCCACCGCTGGGCTTTCGGCTGGGTGGGGGCAGGTATACAGGCCACTCCCATATGGGCGTAAAGATTGGCGCGCATCTGGGCATAGTTGTAGGGACCGGGGCTAGTGAGCCCCGCCAACGCATCCTCAGTTACCGAGCGGCTCATCCAAGCTTGGGCTTGGGCTTCATTGGCTGGGTCGGCCAGCCAGGCCCGCATGGCCCGCGCCTCGGCTAGCGTGGCTTCGCCACGCACATAGCGTACACAGGCTGCATAAGTAACGGCTGTGGGCATAATCAGGAGTAGGCGGTTCGTCAACTAGTAGAAGCCGCGAGCCTGCGCTTACCCCAATGATTCGAGTAATTATTTTTTCTTCTAATCTAAAAAAGCAAGTTGACTTGCTCCAACCAATTTTAATAATCTTTGATAATCAAGGAGTACTAAAGAAAATCAGCCTGATAAAATTCTAGTGGTATGTTAAGAACATAGTATACATTTACTCTTAGCTCCTGTCCTCTTATCCATTTCCCACCCCCTTGAAAACCATCCAGCAATGCTCGGACCAAGCGTGTTTGGCGCGCCTGCGAGCGAACGATACCGAGGCTTTCGACCTCCTGTTTGACCAATACGCTCCCGGCTTATGTCGCTTTGCGCAAGGCTACTTAAAAAACCACGCCGACACCGCCGATGCCGTGCAGGAATGCTTTCTAAAGCTTTGGGAGCGCCGACATTTTTTCGACGAAGGAGTCATCTTCAAGACCTACCTCTACAAGTCGGCCTACCACGCCGTGCTCAAACACTTGCGGCGGCAGCGCTACTGGGTATTTGAGGAGTGCGCCGAAGAATTGTTAAGTGAAGAAGCGAGCCCTAGTCGACTAGTAGAGTACCAGGAGCTTGAGCAGTTTTACCAAGTGGCAATGGCCCAGCTACCGGCGCGGCGTCGGCAAATATTTGTCTTAAATCGCCAGGAAGGTCTTTCCTACGCCACTATTGCCAAGCAACTCAACATCTCGGTGAAATGCGTGGAAAACCAAATGACGCAAGCGCTAAAGTTTCTGAAAGGGTACTTCCAAGCGCATGGCATGTCGTTAGCGCTGCTGCTCCTGGCAGTGCCTGCCTTGTAGCCCTGCTGAGGTGGCCGAGTAAAGGTGGACAGGTATAGGGTCTACTCTTGCGATTGCCCAGCCAGACAGCCCCAACTCGCCAAGCGTCGGCGCTATGATGCGCCTTCTGGGCCGAAGCTATCCGCCTGGCCAGGGAAAGCCCCTTGGCGCCGGCCACCGCCCGCGCCCTCACTATTAATCCCAAACGCCTGGGTAATTGGCAGAAAGGGGTGCTTACTCCCGTGGCGGCCGAGTTGCGCTAGGTGCGTGCCTCTTCCGGTAAGGCTGCTCGTACCGCGCCGCCCCACCCCACCCATTATCCCCTACAACTACAACAGCCGCTACCGGGGCGGCAGCGGCTGGGAGACTGTTGGGTTATACTTAGTAGCCGCACAATTCCTGCTCCTTTCTTACGGACGTGCCTAGCAATTAAGGCGAAAAACGAGCTGCGCGGACTATACACCTAGTACCCGGCACACCTAGCTAGCTGCTCCTATAGCTAGTGCGCCACCTCCACCCAGCCTTTGTAGGCACGGTCGGTAGCGTGTTGCAGCAGGTAGTAGTAAAGGCCATCGGGCAACCCCGCAGGGTCCCAATCTTGCTGATAGGCAGTCGCAGTGTATACCTGCCTGCCCCAACGGCTATAGATAGTGAGCGACCAAAGGTTATCAACTAAGCCTTTTATCTGAAGTTTGTCGTTCAGGCCGTCGCCATTAGGCGTCAGGATATTAGGAATGTTTAGCTCCGCAACTGGCGCAGGTACAGGAGAAGGGGTAGGGAGCGCCGGCGACGAGTTGCAAGAGAAATTGTCTGGTGTGGAGGGAGTGCTCAAATCGCCTAGCTTGGCCACAAACGGGTCAGTCGCACTTCCCTGGAGCAATGTAGACGCAAAGCTGGTGGTGCCGCTAAAGGAGCCGGCCAAGTAAATATCCTGCTTGGGCCCCACGGCAATGACTGGGTTAAAAGCCCCTCCACACAACGCTTCTCGCTGGGCAACCAGTACCTTTCCCTGGGGGTCGTACTTGATGGCGAACACCAGTTTGTTGCCGTTCGACAGGAGCGTGGTAGTAGGGCCCAACGTGAGCACCTGAGAACCAAAAATTCCCGTTATGTATCCATTCCCTGCTTTGTCTATCGCTACCCCAGTAGCGTACTCCGTGCTAGGGCCACCAATCTGGTTTGCCCACAGTACGTTGCCCTCCGCATCGTGCTTTACCAAGAAGCCATCGAAGGTGTCTGCCACAAAAGTATAGGGGCCAAAAATAGCCGTATGGTTGGGGCTACCGCCCAACATCCCCGTTAAGAGGCTATTGCCCTGGCCGTCTACCGCAACGCCGGCCACGCGGGCAGCGCCGGGGCCACCCTCATTTTTAGCCCACAAAAAATCGCCGTTGCTGTTGCACTTCACTAACAGGATATTAGCTCCGGTGTTCGGGCTTGGCGCCTGCAAGGTAGTGCTCCCGAATACGGCACTTATATTAAAACTGCCCGCCAAGTAGATGTTGCCTGGGTAGTGCTATAAATGTAATGCTTTCATCTTCTTATTAGAGTTGTTATTGCTTGTTAGCCAAAACATTGAAGGCTTATACCTGT
>CAZERY010000088.1:0-12791 GCA_964514915.1 uncultured Hymenobacter sp. | reverse complement strand
GTGCAAAGCCACTGGTTTTCGGTGGGCACTTCGGTGAGCTGGGCCGAAGCCGGGGTGGGCGTAGTAGCCACTCAGTCGTTTACCAACAAGTCGTTTGGCTTGCGGGGATTAGCCTTGCTGAAGAGCGGTAAGTCGGCTCAGCAGGCGCTGGACGAGCTGCTAGCCGCCGACGAGGCCCGCGAGGTGCGCCAGGTCGCCATTCTCGACAACCAAGGGCGCGTGGCTACCCACACTGGCAAAAAGTGCGTCGATATGGCTGGCCAGCAGCAGGGCAATCAGTTTTCGGTGCAAGCCAATATGATGCTCAACGCTACCGTGTGGGGCGAAATGGCCAAGGCCTACGAGGCTGGCGCTACGCTGCCGCTAGCCGAACGGGTGCTAGCGGCCCTCGACGCGGCCCAGGCGGCTGGGGGCGACGTGCGCGGTCGGCAATCGGCCGCTTTGCTCGTCGTGCGCGGCATCGCCACCGAAGGCCCCTGGGCCGACCACCTCGTGGACCTGCGCGTGGACGACGCCGAAAAGCCGCTGGTTGAGCTGCGCCGCCTGCTGAAGCTGCACCGCGCCTACGACCACATGAACGCCGGCGACCTGGCGGTGGAGAAAAACGACATGCCCACGGCCATCCAGGAGTACCAGGCCGCCGAAAAGATGTTTCCCCAAAACCTGGAAATGAAGTACTGGCACGCCATTACGCTCGCCAACAAGCAGCAAGTGCCCGCCGCGCTAGCCCTGCTCAAACCCATTTTTCAGCAAGAGCCCAATTGGCGAATATTGACCGAGCGCTTGCCCAAAGTAGGCCTGCTGACAGTGAGCCCAGCCGAGCTAAAGCAGATTTTGGCGCTGCGGTAATCCTCTATCTGTTGGCCAATGTGATTAACGCAGCTTCGGATTTAGGGTAGGTCCGGTCCGACGGCTGGCAGCCGTCCGACCGGGCCCACCACTGACTATGAAACCACGCTAATAGAACGTCATAATTCACTATGTTCAATCTGACGTTTTATTTCGATTTAAACCTGATTCCTTTAGCTATGCGCCATTTTTTCACTCTTATTCTCCTGCTCGCCGCACTCGTCGCCCAGGCCCAGCCCAAGCCGGCCGACCGCGTGCCGCATCACTTTTTCACCCTCACCAACTTCAAAACGGAAGGCGGGGCAGTGCTGCCCAAAGCGCTCGTGGGCTACGGCACCTACGGCCACCTCAACGCCAAACGCGACAATGCGGTGCTGCTGCCCTCGCACTACATGGCCGGCCACCACGGCTACGAATGGCTCATCGGCCCCGGCAAGTGCCTCGATACGACGAAGCTCTTCCTGGTCACTACCGAGCTGTTTGGCAATGGTCATTCGTCGTCGCCGAGCAATACGCCCGAGCCCTTCCACGGCCCGCGCTTCCCGGTTATGACCATCCGCGACAACGTGGCGGCTGTGCACGAGCTCCTCGCCAAAGACCTGAAAATAACGCACGTGCGCGCCATCATTGGCTTTTCGATGGGCGCGCAGCAGGCATTTCAATGGGCGGTGAGCTACCCCACTTTTGCCGACCGCATCGTGGCTACCTCGGGCACCGCCAAAAATTATCCGCACGGGGTGGTGCGGCTCGAAGGCCAGATTGCGGCGCTCACCGCCGATGCGGCCTTCCAGAATGGCAACTATACCGCGCCGCCTACCAAGGGCATCGAAGCCTTCGCCACCGTCTGGACGGGCTGGCTTTTCTCGCAGGAATGGTGGCGCAAGGAGCTGTGGCGCTCGGAGGAGAAGCCCGGCACCACCTTCGAGCAAGTGCTTAATAACTACCGCACGCACTTCATTCCGGGGGCCGATGCCAACGACCTCATTCTACAAATGCGTACCTGGGAGCACCACGACGTAGGCACCACGCCCGGCTTTGGCGGCGATGTCGAAAAGGCCTTGCGCAGCATCAAAGTGCCGCTGCTCTACATGCCCTCCGAAACCGACCTGTACTTCCCCGTCGGCGATGCGCGCTACGAAGCCGCTTTCATTGCGGGGGTTACGCTGCTGCCCATTCCGTCGCTGTGGGGCCACACTGCCGGCGCCGCCAGCAACCCAGCTGATGCTAAATTTTTGAATGAGAATATTGGTAAATTTCTGGCTGGCAACTAGTAACTATTATTTTACAAAAGCCGTCATGCTGAACGCAGTGAAGCATCTCTACCGCCTCGTTGGTTGGAGCAGTAGAGATGCTTCACTGCGTTCAGCATGACAGCACATCTTACTACCTGATGTTAGGCACGACCCACGTCAGCTTGCTGGAAACAGGCTTTTCCTGCTCTCCTGGAGGTCATTTCCAGCAAGCTGACGTGGGTAGTGCGTAACAGCAGTTACTACGACTATCACTTCGCTTTAGTCTTCCCAAAAATGCTTTTGGGCAATAGCATGTGTGCGCCGCGGGTGCCGTCTACTACCTGGGTCACGTCGAGGTCGCCGGCTACACTGCATAGCATGTAGGCGTCGTCGTGGCTGAGGCCCTTGGTTTTCATCAGAAAATCAATCATTTCGCGCACCGCCTGCTTGCTGGCCAGGGTCAGGTCCTCATCCAATCCCATGCTGATGTAGGCGGTTGGAGTTTCGGCCCGCGGCACGGTCAAGTGCATGTCTTTGTGCACGATAAACTCCAGGTTGCCAATCAGCGATGTTTCCAGGGCCGTGATATCGACCTCGCCGTTGCCCTGCCCGGCGTGGCCATCGCCCACAAAAAACAAGGCGCCCGGCACGTGTACCGGCAGGTAGAGCGTAGTGCCGACCACCAGCTCTTTATTGTCGAGGTTGCCCCCGTGAATGCCGGGCGGTGCACTGTTGACGCGGCCCGAGGCGGGTGGCGGTGCTACGCCCATGCTGCCAAAAAACGGGTGCAGCGGCACTTCAATTCCGGGCGCAAAATTGGCTACCATCCGCTTCTCATCCAGCGGAATAATCCGCATTTTGGCGTAGCCAAAGTCCTCTGGAATAAACCCGCTCTTGGGCCCGAAAGCATTGTAGGCGTACGGAATCGCGAGCTGGATACCTTTAATGCGAACCTCCAGCACGTCGCCCGGCTCGGCGCTTTCCACAAAAATCGGCCCGGTTAGAATGTGTCCGCCCGGCCCCTTGTTGGTCACCTTCTCGGTAATGTCGCGCAGCGACTGCTCTACCTGCGCCGGCGCTACGCCCGCGCCTTCGAGCCGCGCTGGGGTTGACGTGATAAGCGTATGCACCTGCACCGTCTCGCCCGACTTGATGCGTAGCACGGGCGGCGCATCGGCGGCGTAGTAGCCCCAGGCTACGGTGGCGGGCGTGGCTAGCAGCTCGTGCTGGGCTTTGGGCAAATGCTGCTGGGCCTGGGCGCTGATGGCAATCAGCAGGGCCGCCAAGCTAGTAAGTAACGGGTATTTTTTCATGCTAAGCATTCAAAGTTGAGGCTGTGAAAAACTACTTTGCCTAGACTAAAAGAACGTCGGGCTGACGAAAGAAAATAGCTTGGCTAGGTAGTTGAACGACGCAGATGAAGCGGCCAAGATGCTTCCTTTCGTCAGCCTGACGTTCTTTTATTTTAGGCAAAAGCCTGCTGCGGTTGCAGGTGCGGTACCTGCGCCTGCAACCGCAGCAGGCAGCTACCCTTTCATCACCTTCTCCTGGCGCATAATCGATTCGAGGTGAACGGCAGCCAGGTAGCGCTCCACAAAGTCTTCGGTGAGGCCTACCTGGGCGCCCTGGCGCTTGCTGCGCTCCAGGATCTCGTTGAGGCGGGCAGTTTGCAGGATGGTGATGTCGTTGTCTTTCTTGTACTGCCCAATTTTCTCGGCCACGGCCATGCGGCGGCCCAGCAGCTGCATTACCTCGGCGTCGAGGTTGTTGATTTGCTCGCGCAAGCCGGCCAGCGCGCTCAAAAACTCCTGCTTATCGGTGGTTTCGTGGCGCCACACCAGGTCGGTGATGAGCTGGCCAAGCACCTCGGGTGTGATTTGCTGCTTGGCATCGCTCCAGGCATTGTCGGGGTCGATGTGGCTCTCAATCATGGTACCGTCGAAGTCCAGATCGAGCGCCTGCTGGGCCACCGCAAACAGCGTATCGCGCCGCCCGCAGATGTGGCTCGGGTCGTTGAGGATGGGCAGCTCGGGCATCCGGCGCTTCATCTCGATGGGCAGGTGCCACATCGGCGCATTGCGGAAGTCGGTGTTGCCGTAGCTCGAAAAGCCCCGGTGGATCATCCCAACCTGCTTCAAGCCAGCTTTTTGCAAGCGCTCAATGGCGCCCGCCCACAGCTCCAACTCGGGGTGAATGGGGTTCTTCACCAGCACCGGAATCTCCACGCCGCGCAGGGCATTGGCGATTTCCTGCACCGAAAATGGGTTACCGGTGGTGCGGGCGCCCACCCACACCAAGTCCACGCCGAAAGCCAGGCAGTCTTCCACGTGCTTGGCGGTGGCTACTTCCACGGCCACGGGCAGGCCGGTGAGCTCGCTAGCTTTCTTGAGCCAGGGCAAGCCCTTGGCGCCTACTCCTTCGAAGCCGCCGGGCTTGGTGCGGGGCTTCCAGATGCCGGCGCGCAGCGCCTGCACTTTGCCGGTGGCGGCGAGGCGCTGGCAGGTTTCGAGTACTTGGTCTTCGGTTTCGGCCGAGCACGGGCCGGAGATGAGAAAGGGCTTATCCTCGGGCTTGCGGTTGAAGAGGTCGTTGAACATAGGGGGTTGGAAATAGCGCGGGCTCGGGGAGCCCGCGCGAGGTTTTTTAGGGAATGATTTTCTTGATCGCGTTGGCGTTTTCCAGCTGGGCAGTTAGGCCAAGGTAGTCCTCCGTGGCTAGTAATTCGCGCAGCTTGTTGAGCTGCACCAAGTGCTCGTCGAGCACATCGAGCACGTTCAGGCGGTTTTGTTTGAAGATGGGCACCCAGGTGGCGGGCGCGCTCTTAGCCAGCCGCACGGTAGAGGCAAAGCCGCCGCCGGCCAGGTCAAATATGCGTTGCTCACCCCGCTGTTCTTTCTCCAATACCGTAAGGGCCAGGGCAAAAGAAGTGAGGTGCGAGATATGCGACACGTAGGCCGTGTGCAGGTCGTGGTCGGCCGCGCCGAGGTGCAGCACCCGCATGGGCAGCGCCCGAAACAGCGTTTCGACCAGGGCCACGGCGTCGGCGTCGCTAGCCTCAGCGTCGCAGAACACTACGGTTTTGCCTTCAAACAACCCGCGCACGGCGGCGTCGGGGCCCGAGTATTCGGTACCCGCCATGGGGTGCACCGCCACGAAGCGCCGCCGCTGCGGGTGGCTAGCCACGGCCGCCAGCAAGTTGCCTTTGGTCGAGCCCACGTCGATAACTACCTGCTGATCAGAGATCAAACTAAGCACTTGGGGCAGCACCGCGAGCATGGCATCCATGGGCACGGCCACTATTACCAGGTTAGCCGGAGCCACGGCGGCGACTAGGTCGGTGGCAATTTCATCGACCAAGCCTAGCTCCAGCGCCCGGCGAGCGTAGGCGGGGCTAGCCTCCATGCCGATGAAGCGGCTAGCCAGCCCGTGCTGCCGCAGGCTCAGCGCCAGCGAGCCACCAATTAACCCTAAGCCGATGATGGTGACTGTCTTGGTGCCTGGTGCCTGGTGCCTGGTGCTTGGTGCCTGGTGCTTGGTGCTTGGTGCTTGGTGCTTGGTACTTGGTGCCTGGTGCTTGGTGCCTGGTTTACCCTTGGGTTGGGGAGCTTTCATAATGCATTATCTCAATTTATACCGTATTATTCCTAAGCACCAAACACCAAACACCAAGTACCAGGCACTAAGCACCAAGTACTAAGCACTCACCCTACTCAACGCCTCGCGCAGCACGCTTTCGGGCTGGCAGAGGCTGGCGCGGATGTACCCGTTGCCATTGCTGCCAAAGATGCCGCCGGGCGTCAGAAACACGCGGGCTTCGGCCAGCACGGCGTCGCTCAGGGCGTAGCCATCGGCGTAGGTGGGCGGCACGGCGGCCCAGATGAATAAGCCAGTCTGGCCGGGGGCCGCCGCGCAGCCGAGGCTGGCCAGCAGCTCGTGCACCAGCGCCCGGCGGGCGCGGTAAGTGGCATTTAGCTCCGCAAACCAGTCGGCGCCGAGGGCCAGCGCCGTCACGGCCGCCTGCTGAATGCCGAGGAACATCCCCGAATCCATGTTGCTTTTGAAGCGCAGCACCTCCGTAATCCAGTCGGCGCGGCCCACAAGCATACCCACGCGCCAGCCAGCCAGGTTATGCGACTTGCTGAGCGAGTTGAGCTCCAGCGCCACTTCCTGAGCGCCGGGTATGGCCAGCAGGCTCGTGGGCGGCGTTTCATTCAGCACGAAGCCATAGGGATTATCATGCACCAGCATAATGCCGTGGGCGCGGGCAAACCCGACCAGCTGGCGCAAAAACTCGGGGCTGGCCGGCGTGCCGGTGGGCATGTGCGGATAGTTGACCAGCATCATCTTCACCCCACGCAAGTCGCTCTTGGCCAGCGCGTCCAGGTCGGGCAGCCAGCCCGAGGCAGCGGTCAGGCCGTACTCGCGCACCTCGGCCCCGCAAATTTCGGCCACCGCCCGGTAGGTAGGGTAGCCAGGGTTGGGGATGAGCACCGCATCGCCAGCTTCCAGGAACGTCATGCCGACGTGCATCAGCCCTTCCTTCGAGCCGAGCAGCGGCAGCACCTGGCTAGCCGGGTCGAGAGCCACGCCGTAGTGGCGCTGGTAAAAGCCGGCGATTGCCTGGCGCAGGGCCGGCGTGCCCTGGTAGCTTTGGTAGCCGTGGGCCGTGGGCTGGCCAGCGGTAGCCGCCAGCGCCGCCACTACGCTCGGGTGCGGTGGCAAATCGGGGCTGCCAATGCCCAGGCTGATGATATTGGCGCCGGCCGCGTTGAGAGCAGCCAGCTCGCGCAGCTTGCGCGAGAAGTAGTATTCGCCGGTGTGGGCCAGGCGGCTGGCAGTGGTGATAGTCATTGGGTTTAACTAGCTAAAATATAACGTCATGCTGAGCAAAGCGAAGCATCTTGCGCGCTGTTCCAGCTTGCGCAATGACTGGTTTACTGCTGCAAGCGAGATGCTTCAACAAGCGGACGGCAGATGAGCATGACGTTCTTTTAGTATCTCTGCATTGAATTCCATGCTGCCGCGCTGGTAGGCGCCGAGTACGCGCAGCTCTTCCGTGACGGCGGGCAGCTCGGTGAGCAGGGCGGCTAATTGGCCGGCAGTCTCAAATTCCACATCGGCGTGGAAGCCGTAGTGCCAGGGCTGGCTGGGGCGCGGGCACGACTGCAACTTGCTCAGGTTGAGGCCGTGGCTAGCTATGAGCGTGAGTACCTGCGCCAGCATCCCTGGCGCGTGGGAGGTGTAGAAATACAGCGACGCCTTATCGGGACTGGTCACTGGCTGGGCCTCGGCAACGCGCTCCAGCACCAGGAAGCGGGTGTAGTTGCTAGGGTCGTCGTGGATGGCGGGGGCCAGCAGCTGCAAGCCAAAGGCGGTGGCCGCCTGGGCGCCGGCTACCACGGCCACGCCGGGCATTTGGCGCTCGGCTAGCAGCTGGGCGCTGAGACCAGTGTCTTCGGTTTCGACCAGCTGCCAGGTGGGGTGCTGGCTGAGGTAGTCGCCGCACTGGCGCAGGGCCATGGGGTGCGAGTGCACGGCGCGCACGTCGGCGAGGGTGGTACCGGGCAGCGCCAGCAAGTGCTGGTGAATGGGCAAATACACCTCGCCCGTGATGGTGAGGTTATTACGTTCCAGCAGTAGATAGTTAGGTAAAATGCTGCCGGCCAGCGAGTTTTCCATCGCCATGAGGGCTGCTTCGGCGCGGCCCTCGGCTACCTGGGCTACTACCTCACCAAAGGTGGCGCAGAAGTTTAGCGTCGGGGCCACCCCAAAATACTGCCGGGCAGCTACTTCGTGAAAACTTCCTTGGAAACCCTGAATGGCGACGTGCTGAGGCATGGCAGTAAGTAAGTGTAAGGCGGCAATTGGCGTAACCCGCTGATAAAAACACAAAAAAAGCGCCACTCGAAGAACGAGTGGCGCTGCTAAAATCGGGGTGGCTTAGCTACGTGGCGACTCGTTCTACGCGGGCGGCGTAAAATAGAAATAGCCAAAAAAGTAGCGGTTGCTGAACATGATAGCTGCTGAATTGAGTGGCAAGGTAGGCAAGAATTTTAATTCGGCAAGTTTTTTTATTACGAGCTGCCACGGGTTAGCTCGCCTGGCTAGCTGCTTCCTACGCGACGCGCGCTAGCCGTTCCAGCGGCCAAATTTTCCTTGCTGATAATCGGCGTAGGCTTGCTCGATTTCCGCTTCGGTATTCATGACAAATGGCCCACCCGATACCACGGGCTCACCAAAAGGCTCAGCGTGGCCGAGCAGTACTACGCTGTCGGTCAGGGCTTCAATGGCCAGCTCGTCGCCGTCGTGGCTGAACTCGGCTAGCTCGCGGGCAACTACGTCGGTGCCATTGACGCGCACGCTGCCGCGCACCACGTAGAAGAAGATAGTACGGCTGGCCGCGATGGGCAGCGTGGCGAGCGCGCCGGCCGTAAAGTCAAGCCAAGCCAGAGCCACGTCGGCCAGCGGCTGCACGGCGCCGGCCGTGCCCCGCCACTCGCCCGATACGGCGTGGGCCGTAACGCCCGCCGCTAGCTCCGCCACCGGTATTTCGGCGGCTTGCAAGCCGACGTAGCGCGGCGCGGTCATCTTGTATTTGGCCGGCAGGTTTACCCAGAGCTGGAGAATTTCGAGGGGACCGCCAGCCTTCTTGAACTCATTTGACGATACCTCGGCGTGAATAAGGCCCGAGCCAGCCGTCATCCACTGAATGCCGCCGGCCGCAATAACGCTCTCATGGCCGCTGCTATCCTTATGCAGAATGTCGCCTTCGAGGATAAACGTAACCGTTTCGAAGCCGCGGTGCGGATGCGGACCAAACGGCAACCCGCGGTTGCCGGGCCGGTACGTTTGCGGTCCGTGGTGGTTCAGAAACAAAAACGGGTCGATGTATTCGACTGACTGCGTAGGAATAGCCCGGTACGTAGTGAGGTCGGCGATGGGGGCACTCACGGCCCGGTGCTTTTGAATGACAGTGCGCATAGTGCCTACTAACTCGTTAAGCAGCCAATCGGTTATGGCTGCACGTAGAACGGGACATTGCCGGTAGCTACGTTGCCGTGCCCATCGTGCGCGTATATAAACAGGCGATAGGCTCCCGTTTGGCTGGGCGCGGTGAGCGTAGCCTGCGCGGCGCCCGGGGCCGAAATAGCACCTACCACGGGCGTGGGGCGACTTTCGCGGTCGCCGCCTTGCTTGAGGTCGGTACTTTCGGGCAGCAGCTCCCACTGGTAGGTGAGCCCGTCGTGGTCGGGGTCGGTCACGGCCGCCGCTAGGGGGTAGAGCTGGCCGGGCCGCAGCGTCACGGCCTCGGTAGCAGTCTTGTTAGCAAGAGTTAGCGCGGCAATATGTGGGGCACGGTTCTGGGGGTAATGGCCCGTCCAGAGGTACTGCAACACATCCATCACCTCCGTTTCCTGCCCGTCTTCGGTAAAGAGGCCGTACCAAGTGGGCGTGCGCTCCTGCTTCTGCCCCCACAAAAAGACGTAGGAGCCCAGGCAATGCGCCCGGTCCTGCCCCACCGACGCCTCGTAGCGGCTTTTATACACGGCGGCTTTTTGGCTGCTGGTTTCTTCCACCGAGGCTTTCCACGGCGTTTGGGGGCCTTCCCAGTGACCGGTGGGGCCCCACTCAGTTACCAGGTACGGGCCGGCCCAGCCGGCTGCGCGCACCTGCTGGGGCAAGGTGGCTAGCCCGGCGTAAGTGTTGATGCTCAGGATATCCACGGCCGGGCAGCGTTCCTTGATATAGTCTACTTCCTTCTTGCTTAGCCCCGCCAGCACGGTCGAGGTTGGGTGGTTGGGGTCTACTTCGTGAATCATGCGGGCGATGTCATTCACGGCGTCCCACACTTTCGGGTTGGTGTAGTCGAGGTTCAGCTCATTGCCGATGCCCCACAGCAGCACGGCCGGGTCCTCTTTATACTTCATCACCTCACCCTTGATTTTTTGCAGCTGCGCGGCCACGGCCGCCGCGTCGTTGTAGTCGAAGCCGTGGCGCTCGCGGGCCACGTCGAGGCCCAGCATCACGGTAAGGTGGTTTTTGTTGGCCGAAGCGAGTACGTTGGGGGCCTCGCTAGTGCCCCAGGTGCGGATGGAGTTGCCGCCGTAGGCCGCAATGCGCTCGGGATACTGGCTGCCACCGGCGCCTTTTACAAAGTACGGCTGGCCGGCGCGCAGCAGTTCGTACTTGCCACCGGCTTGGCGTACAGTCACTTTCACCGGGCCAGCGAGTGGGCTAGCCAGGGCTAACGCGTGGATAAGCACAACCAGCGCCAGCGATAGGCCACCGCGCAAAAATCGGTTTTTCATGGGGGTGGGATAAAGAGTAGCGTGCGTAAAAGCAACCGGACAATGCCCTCAAAAAGAACGTCATGCTCATCTGGCATTCTTTTAAAACAAAGATGAGGTGCCTAAAAAGCCCATCAGCGCAGTTTCAGAGTCAGTATACAGTGGTAGCACGGCTGTTGCGCGGACTTTGTAGTCCGCGCAACAGCCGAGTCGCGGACTACAAAGTCCGCGCAACAGCCGTGCTACCACTGTATACTGACTCTGAAACTGCTCTAGGCTACGCCTGCTCCTCGGTGGGCGGCGAGCCGCGGAAGGCATCGAGCTTATTGGCGCCGGCTAGCTTCACCGGCTTGTTTTCCTTGGCCGACTGGTAGATAGCCTCCATGATGCGCTGGTCTTGCAAGCCTTCTTCGCCGGGGGTGTAGGGCGTTTTATTCTGGCGCACGCACTCGGCCATGTGGTCTACTTCGAGGGCAAACTGCTGCTTGTCGGGGTTGCTGGGCTGCTCAGTCAGCTGCTTGCCGCTGGGGGCGTGCACCAGCTCCTGCTTGAGGCCTTTGTAGGTAAAAGCCGGGTCCATCTTGATGGTGCCGGTTTCGCCGTGCACGGCGTAGCTTTTATTATTGAACGAGCCGTAGCCGCTCATGCACTGCGCCATGACGCCGCTCGGGAAACGCAGCGTAAAGCTCACGTTCTCTTCGATTTCCTTAAAGCGGTCGTCGCCGGGTGTGCTATAAATCTGGGCGCTCACCTCGGTGGGCTCCTCGCCGAGCAGGAAGCGCGTAGTGTTGAGGCAGTACAGGCCCACATCGGGCAACGAGCCGCCGCCGGCCAGCGCTTTTTTGTGGCGCCACTGCTGGTCGTGAGCCTGGTTTTGGCAGTTCATCATCTGGATGAGCTTGGTCTTACCGTACGTTTTCTCACGCACCAGCTTCATCGCGTCCCGGTTGAGGGGCTCGTATTGAATACGATAGGCAATCATCAGCTTTTTATTGGCCTTCTTGCACGCATCGATCATCTCCTCGCACTCCTTTACCGAGGTAGCCATCGGCTTTTCGCAGAGGATGTGCTTACCAGCTTTGGCGCCCCGAATGGTAAACTCATGGTGCTGGGCATTGGGCAGCACAATGTAAATGACCTCCACTTCGGGGTTATCCTTGAGCTTGTCGTAGGTCTGGTACGAGTAGCAGCTGCTGGGCTTGATGCCGTACTGCTTGGCCACTTTGCTCATTTTATCGGCGTCGCCACTCACCAGGGCCACGACCTTGGCGTGCTTGCACTGGCCAAAAGCGGGTAAGATTTCGGCGAGCGCGAGGTGGCCCAAGCCCACGACGGCGTAGCCCACGCGCTGGTCGGGCGCGTCGGGGTTGGGCAAAGGGGCGGCCTTGGGGTCGGTGGGCGCTTCGAGGGGCGGCAGCTTGATGTCGAGCGGGCCCGTGGGGGGCGGTGTGCCAAAGCCATTGAGGTCGGCGGCTTCGGCCGAGGCTAGCGGCAGGGCGCTGGCCAAGCCAGCGGCCAGCAGGCCCCGCCCGGCGTGGTTGATAAACTGGCGGCGCGAGGTATCGCAAGCACTGGGCTCGGCCAGGTGCAGCGCCGTCTGGTCGAGGGTCGCGGCGGAGTTTTCTTGAAACATAACTAATTGGGGGTAGTAATTGCGATGAGGCTGCCTGCCTGTACGTGCCTTAGCTGGCAAAATGTTGCCCGGCCCAGTAGTAAGCCCGACCGTGGTAACCTCTCCTCACCGGGCTGGTATAAGAAGCTCATAACCCAGGCTTAGACCGGTGCTTTAGTGCCGCAGCCGCTCAACTTTCCTCGCCCATGTCAGCTCTTTTTGAACCCCTCACCCTGCGCGGCCTCACCCTCAAAAATCGCATCGTGGTGTCGCCCATGTGCCAGTACAGCGCCCAAGATGGCTTTGCCAACGACTGGCACCTGGTGCACCTGGGCAGCCGCGCCGTGGGCGGGGCCGGCCTGCTCATTCAGGAAGCCACGGCGGTTTCACCCGAAGGCCGCATCACACCCGAAGACCTCGGCATCTGGAAGGATGAGCACGTTGAGTTTTTGAAGCGCATCAACCAGTTTATCGCAGCTCAGGGCAGCGTGCCGGGCGTGCAGCTCGCCCACGCCGGCCGCAAAGCCAGCACCTACACCAGCTGGCTCGGCCGGGGCCACGGCGCCGTGCCCGAGGCCGAAGGCGGCTGGCAAGTAGTGGCGCCCAGCGCCCTCGCGTTTGCCGGCGACTACCCGCAGCCGGTGGCCCTCGATGCGGCGGGCATCCAGAAGGTTATTGCCGACTTTCGCAGCGCTACCGAGCGGTCGGTGGCCGCGGGCTTCAAGGTCATTGAGATTCACGCGGCCCACGGCTACTTGCTGCACGAGTTTTTGTCGCCGCTCAGCAACCAGCGCACCGACGCCTACGGCG
>CAZERY010000087.1:0-12824 GCA_964514915.1 uncultured Hymenobacter sp. | reverse complement strand
CCTAACCTAAATGGCCTGCATTCTGTTAATCGACTTCCCTGACTAAGCACTAGCTAGCCTATGTAAAGGCGCTGCAAAGTAGGCGCTTTTAAATCTCGTCGAAAAACGACTTTTCCGCCACTGGTGCTTTCGCGGCTTGCATGCCGGGGTGCGTCATGGGTTCGGGCTGCTGAATTTCGGGGCGGTCGGGGCCGATGGGCGAAAACTCGGGCCGGGTGGGCTCCACGTAGGGCGCGGGCGGCGACGGCACCTGCTCGGGGCCGGGCTGGTCGATGCGCGGGGCGGGCGCAATGCCCGGATTTTCGGCCGGCGCGCCGGGGCGCTCGATGTCGGGGCCAGGAGCCTGGTCGGGGTTGCGCGGGTCGGGCTGCTGGCCCGGCTTGGGGTTGTAGGCGGTGGGCGAAGTTTGGCGCGGGCCGGCTAGCATCTCAGTTGTATCGACGGGGCGGCTGGGCGTGGGGCTGCTAGCCGGAGCTGGTAGCGAAGCAGCTGAGGGCGAGAAGCCGGAAAGGTTGGTTTGCATGGCGGGGGTAGGCTGAAGTTCGGAGGCAGCCGCCTCTTTGGCAGGCCGCTCTACCTGTACGCTAGCCGCCCGCGAAAGGATAGCCGAGGCGCCGTTTTTGGGGCGCGCCCGGGCGCGGTCCACTTTTTCCAGGGCGTCGGTAGCCAGGTGATGCAAGTCGTGCACCAGCGTTTCGAGCTGCTGCTCAAGGCGCTGGCACTGCTGGCCCAGGCCAGTCACTTCCTTTTGCATGTCGGCCACAGTCTTTTCGGCCGTCTGGTAAGCTTCATCCACGATGGCGCGGGCCCGCTGGCGAGCATCGGCCAGGGTGTGCTCGGCCTGTAGCTGGGCCTCGCGGCGGCGCAAGTCGGCATCGCGCTGGGCCTGCTCGGTGATGGAATTGCCCGTGTCCTCGGCCGTTTTGAGGGTGCGGTAGAGCGAGCTTTCGACTTCGCGCATCTTCTGCACATCCTGCTGGGCATGGTCGAGCTTGAGGCGCAGCTCCCGGTTTTCCTCACCCATGCGCTCCCACTGCTGCGAAATCGTGTTGAGGAAAGACTGCACTTCGTCTTTATCGACGCCCCGGAAGGCTTTTTCAAAGGTTTTTTGCCGAATATCGAGGGCGGTAATTTTCATATTTTAGCTGGTAGCTGCTAGCCAGAGGCCGTCAGCTTAGAAGAATTTAGAGGAATGAAAACGAATAGGGTACGCGCAGTAAGCCCGTGGCTCCCTTAAAATGACTATAAAAAGCTAACAGCCAGCAACTAAAAGCCAACCGCCATAACCTGCCACACGGCCAAGCTACGGTCATCGCTACACGAAACTAGCCGATGCTGCCCGCCCGGCCAAACCACCTTGTTGACGGACGTGCCGTGGCCGGCCGCCCGCGTCTTGTCCAGCACCCGCAGCAGCGTCAGGCTGGCCGCATCCCAGAGCTTAATGCTCTTGTCGAGCGAGCACGTGGCCAGGTACTGCCCATCGCCACTAAACGCCACGTGGTTGATGGTGTACATGTGGGCCACCACCGCGTCGGTGAGCGCGTAGCCGGCGGCCGCATCGTAGCGGCGCAGATGCGCATCGCGGCCCGCCGCCAGCAGGTGGCGGCCATCGGGCGAGTACGCCACCGAAAAGACTGAATTAGTAGCCTCCGTGAGCGTCGTTTTGAGGGCGAGCGAGTCGAGGTCGAGCAGGTACGTGCGCCAGTCGGAGCTGCCCACGGCCAGCTCGCCGCGGCCCTCGTGCAGGGCCAAGCAACGCAGGCTCTTTGCGCTGAGGCGCAGCAGGTTTTCGAGGCGAAAATCCTGGCCGCGCAGCACCGCCAGCGTGCCATCGGCCAGGGCGCAGTACAGGCGCTGGCGGCTTTCCGAATACACCATATCGAAGATGGCTACCGGCGGCAGGGCCGTGGCGTATGCCAGCGTACAAGTCTGCAAATCAATTGCTTGCACGCCGTTAAAATTATTGCCCAGCAGCAGCAATCCCCGGCGCGGCAGCTCGCGCAGAGCGTACACCGACTTCTCGACCTGCGCCAGCAGCTGGCCGTCCTGGCTGGGGTCGGCGGCATTCCAGGCCACCACCATCCCGTCGGCACTACCCGAAAAAACCTGGTCGGAATCGGGCCGGCCAGCCAGCGCGTACACCGCGTCGCGGTGCCCGGCCAGGGTGCCGAGGCGGTGCGCGTTGGGGCGGGGCGAGGCAGCGAAAGGGTGCATGGGGCAGCTTACAAGGGAAATACCTGCCAAAGGTCGGGCTGCGCGCGGGCACTACCTTCGCGGCTGCGCCAGTATTTATGCCTCTTCACTCCATTCAGCCCCTGCCCGGTGGGGTCATGCTCGGCCTGTGGCACCTCACCGAAACACCCGCCAGCCTGTGGCCCCAGCTTGCCGACACGCCCGCCTACGTGCCCCTGCTGCCTGCCCGCGCCGATGGCCCGCGCCAGGCGCAGTGGCTGGCCGGCCGGGTCTTGGTGCAGCAGCTGGCTAAGTCGCTCGGCCAGCCACTACTGCTGCTGCAAAATGAGGCGAGTGGCCGGCCTTTTTTGGTGGATACCGGGCCGGCATCGGCGGTGTCGCTTTCGCATTCTGGCCACTGGGTAGCGGCGCTGCTGGCCCCGGCTGGCACGGCCCTGGGCATCGATGTGGAGATGGTGCGCGACAAAGCCCAGCGCATCGCCCGCAAATTTCTGAATACCGAAGAACTGACTACTATAGAGCATTTTACCATACCCGAAGCTGCCTTTCCCCATTCCCCCACCGAGCTTTATAGCCTACTCTGGAGCGCTAAGGAAACGCTCTATAAGCTGGCGAACCAGTGCGGCATTATCTTCCGCCAAAACTTGCTGCTCGACCTGCCGGCTAGCCCCTGGCCGGCGGTGGGCACGCTGCCCGCCCGCCTCCAGCTGGCTGGGTGCAACTCCCGGCACCACATTTGTTATCTTCAGCCGGCAGCGGGCTACGTGCTCACGTACTGCTATCAGCTGGCTACCTTGTAATCACTTGTTAATCAACTCTGCTGCTTCCATTCGGCCTACTTCTACTTTTTCCATGTCGCTTCGCAAACTCCCGGTGTATCTGGCGGCGGCCCTGCTGCTGACTATTGCCACGGCCGGCTTCGCCCGGGCCCAAGGCACGGTTGGCGATTTTACCGTGCAAAAAAGCGGGGGCGGTAGTGCCTCGCTCAGCGCCTACAACGGCCAGAAGGCGGTGGTCGTCGTATTTATGAACCCGGCCTGCGCCTTCACTCGCCTTTATCAGGAGCGCCTATCGGCCCTCAACAGCGCCTACAGCGGCCGGGGCGTGCAGTTTATGTTCGTCAACGTGCCCATCAACCTCGACGCGGCCGAGGGTAGCGGCGGCTCGCTGGCTACTTTCACCGACGATGGCGCAGCCAGCGCGGCCCTGGGCGTAAGCAAAACCACCGAGGCCGTGGTGCTTCAGCCAGCCGGTGGCTCGTTTGCGGTGCGCTACCGCGGCGCCATCGATGATAACCCCCAGGTAGCCAGCGGCGTGCAGCAGCACTTCTTACAGCAGGTGCTCGACAACCTGTTGGCCGGCCGCTCCGCCGGTGTAGTAGATAAGCGGGCCGCCGGCTGCCTGATTAAGCGCTAGGCGCAATAGCCTAAGCAGGATACCTTTAGCTACTAGCCGTGAGCTTATTCTCTGCTTAATAAAACCTTACTAAACGGTCAACGGGCGTTTGCTTTTGGCCGACTATTTCAGAATAAAAAGAACGTCATGCTGACGAAAGCAAGCATCTCTACCGCATCGTTGAACGGCGCAGTAAAAATGTTTCCTTTTGTCAGCATGACGTTCTTTTTGCCTGCATCCTAATAGTAGTTACTCACTCTTCCGAGTCATCGCTGTCGTCCTTGGCTGGCTCTTCGGTAAGGATGGCGAGGAGCTGACCTACTTCTTCGGCTTTGACGGGCTCCTGGAGCTTTTCGAAGCCGACTTGCAGGTTGCGCATGGCGCGACGCACGATGTCGAGGTGCGTGCAGGGCTCGTAAAAAGCATCCAGTGAAGTGATGCCGAGCTGGCCCACATAATGCTCAATATCAGCGCGCGACAGCACTACGCCGCGGTTGTAGCAGTTGATATAGAAGCTCAGCGGCCGGTCGGCGAGCTGATACGTGAGCACGAACAGGTTAGGCAGGTTCACGCCAAACACCGGCAGGTCGAGCCGCTGCGCCACCAGCAGGTAGATTACGCAGAGCGTGAGCGGGTTGCCGCGTTTCGACTCAATCACGCGCTGGAGCATCGAGTTGGCCGGCGAGTGAAAATGCTGGGTATTGGCCGAGAACTTGTGATTGCGGAAAATCACGTGGTTGAGCACCCGCACCTGGTCGGCGGGGTGCATATCGGAGCGCAAGAGCGTCCAGGCCTCGAAGCGCAATTGCTCAATGGCCCGGTTAAGGGCCTGTAAATCAGCATCGGGGTATTGGTACGAGTTGAGCAGCCACATGCCTTCGAGCAAATCCTGGGCGCCGGCGTCGCGCCACACCCGCAAGCGCTGCTGTAAACCCTCAAACTGGAGCTGGTGGATCAGGTCTTCGAGGCGCTGCTGCTGCTGAGGGTCGAGGCTTTCTTCCCAAGATTCTTCCAGAAATGGGATAATGGTCTCGCCCAAGTTCTGAATTTCGCCCTGAATCTGGGGGGCTACTTCGGGGTCATCCAGCAGCGAGATGAGCGCTTTAATTTCATTGGTCGTCATGTGTGCACATTCGGCCCGTAGCGAGTGCCGGGCTGAAATTAACACACTCGAATCGCCTTTTTGTTCAGCAAAAACGCCGGCTGCGCCCGAAGAAAGTTCTCCGGGCGCAGCCGGCGCTCGCTAGCCAGGCGGGTCGATGCGGGCTACTTTGCCAGCTGCCGGAGCGCCGCGCCCGTGAGCGTGGCGGTGGCGCTATCGGCCAGGTGGTAGCGCAGCTGCGGTATCACGATGGCGGTCAGCAATAGCTGGCTCTGATGGGCCATCGTCAGGTCGGCGGCCGCGATGTAGTTGTCGTGGTTGAGCTGCAAGGTGGCGCGGCTGCCAGGGCTAGTGCCCGCTTGCGCGCCCAGGTAGGATAACCGGTTGCCAGCCAGCTCGATGCGGCTGGCGCGGTCGGGCCGCAGCAGCAAGCTATCCTGGCGAAAACCCTTGACCAGCACGCCATAATCGCCCCGCGTTGTATTGTCTATTTTCGGTTGGTTTTTAAGCTGATACACCGCGTCGGCGCTGACGGCCCGCAGCTGCGGGCAGCTAATCACCACATTGTCGCCCCAGCCCAGCCACTCCGCGTGCTCGGGGAATGCCACCGTCACGAGCAGCCGCTGGCCCTGTTGGCTGACGTGCACGTACTCGGCCGCCACGGGGTGCACGCGCACGGCAAACGGGCCCGGCACGATTTTGACGTGCAGCAGATTGGCCGCGGGCACCGATACCTCGGTGAAGTTCTTAAAATTCAGGGTGATGTAAGTACGCAGCGGGTCTTTGTAGCGGCCGCTGCGGTACTCGGCGCGCAGGCCCATATTGTAGGCCGTGAGCGAGGCTAGCAGCACGAGCAGGGCCGCCAGCAGGTAGTTGCTACTGTTTTTCATGGGCTGGAAGGGGAAGAACGGCCGCCTGCGCAGCCTGAAACTGGTCGTAGCGCTGAGCTAGCTCTTCCAAGCCAATGCCCAGCAGCGAAATAGTGTTGAAAAATGCGGGCAGCTCCTGCTGCAAAAACCGCTCACGGCGGTAGGTCTGCACCTTTTGCTCGGCGTCGGGGGCCACGAAAAAGCCCAGGCCCCGCTTGTTGTACACGGCGCCCTGGTTTTGCAAAAATTCGTAAGTGCGCATCACCGTGTTGGGGTTTACTTGCAGCTCGGCGGCGAGGTCGCGCACCGACGGGGTTTTTTGGTCGGGTAGCCACTGCCGGCGCATTATCTGCTCGCCCACGTACCCGGCTATTTGCAGGTAAATGGCCTCGTTATCGTTGAATTCCATATAGTTGTTGGTTACAACTGCTTTTCGGTGAGCCGGGCGTAGGCGGCCAGCCACAGCAGCCCAGCCAGGGCCAGCGGCAGCAGGGCCAGCCCCGGCGCGTGGTCTAGCCACAGCGATTCCCCATCGCGCAGCAGCACGGAGGTGAAGGGCATAGCCTGGCGAAGCTCTACGTGAAGTAGCCCGCGCAGCATCTGGTAGTTGAGCACGCCCACTAGCAAAGCCAGGCAAAAACCCAGGAAGGCGGTTTTCACAAATTGCAGGCGCGCAAAGGCAATGCTGCCCCACAGCGCCAGGCCGTGCAGCGCCAGCAGCTTCCCAAATACCCCCGGCTCGGCCCATACCTTAACTAGCGGCGCGGGCGCGGGGCTCAGCAGGTGCAGCACCAGCCAGTCGGCAGCGTAGAAGGCGGTCACAAACACCACCACAAACAGCCCCAGCGATAGCAGCCAGGCCACCAGGTACTTTTCGAGCTGCGAGGCGGGCAGCGTGAGGGCCAGCGCCGCCTGCCGCCCCGCCCCAAACTGCGCCAGTGCAGTGCTGGCTGCAAAGCTGCCCGCCGCCAACAAAAACAACTGGAACACTCCCCCTTGCATAGCCGGGGGCAGGGGCTGGCGCAGGGTGTAGGTGAGAAAGCCAAGTATCAGCACCAGACCGCCCAGCAGCACCAGGGTCCCTAGCCCATAGCTCACGAGGTGCTCGCCGAGCTGCTTGCGTAGGAGCCGCCCAAAGCGCGTTACGTTAAAGTGCTGGTTCATGGCTCAGATGGGTTAAGTAGGTAGCGAGAGCTGAGTTTTTACTGGTTAACGCATTGAATAGCAATTCTAAATCGACCTTACTGTAGATTTCGCCGTGGCTGGGCCTGATGACTTGCTGGCCCCGTACCGAAGGCTCGGCGTAGAGCACGTCGGGGTTAGCCACGCCAACCGGCGCCGTGCCAAAATGCAGCTGCTCGGCGAGCTGGTCGATGGTGGCGTCGAGCACAATGCGGCGCTCGTGCAGCACCAGCACCGTGTCGATAAGGCTGTCGAGGTCGCGCACCTGGTGGGTCGAGATAATGACGCACCGCTCCTCGCCCAAGGCCCGGGCCACGAGCTTGCGAAACTGCACCTTACTCGGAATGTCGAGGCCGTTGGTGGGCTCGTCGAGCACCAGCAAGCTCGTGTTGGTAGCCAGCGCAAAGGCGATGAGCACCTTTTTCTGCTGGCCGTAGGAGAGCGCCGTGAGCCGCGTCAGCGACGGCACATCGAGCTCGTGTAAGTACTCGTGAAATGCAGCCTCGTCGAAGCGCGGGTAGAAAATACCCGTGCTCGCCGCCAGCTGCGTGGCCGTGCTGGCGGGCACCTGCACCTCCTCGGGCAAGAAAAACAGGTCTTGCAGGGTGTCGGGCCGGCGACGGGCCGCCGCGTGGCCATCGAGCTCGCAGGTGCCGGCCAGCGGGAAGGCCAGCCCCACGATGTTCTTGAGCAGCGTCGATTTGCCCGCGCCGTTTTTGCCCAATAAGCCGTAGATGCGACCCCGCTGCAAATCCAGGTTGAGGTTTTCGAGCTGGAGCACTCGGCGCGAGTACCCAAAGTGTAGGTTACGGATGCGGACCATGGCAGACGCTTTAGTGTATTGCAGTTCTAGTACACTGTAAATGTAGAAAGGTTTGGGCTGCCCCTATACTTCCTCAAAAAATATTTTTACTTCGTCTTTAAGAAAACATAAACGCGTAGACAGTAGCTAGGCCAGGCAGAAGCCACCCCAACTGCCTGGCAAAAACTCACGCTATCTTCACAAACAAAAAGAAATCAACTAAATAGCCGCGCAATAGCAGCGGTTTGCCCTAGATTTCCGTACCAGGCTCTGTTGACCTGGCTGGCTAAAGCCACGCTTTATTTTGCTTATATCCATTAGTTTTTACCTTGAATGGCTGCTCCTCAATTTCTTTTTGCCACGGGCATCGAAAACAGTAACCCTACCATCCAGAACGGCAAAGTGCGCATGGATGAGCTCGAAAAATGCGGCCACTATAAGTTTTGGCAGAAGGATTTCGAGTTGGTGCAGGAGTTAGGCATTAAGTTTTTGCGCTATGGCCCACCCATTCACACCACCTGGAAGGGCCCGGGCAAATACGACTGGTCGTTTGCCGATGTGACGTTTCAGGACCTGCGGCGGCGCAACATTATGCCCATCGTGGACCTGTGCCACTTCGGCGTGCCCGACTGGCTGGGCAACTTTCAGAACCCGGATTTTCCGCAGCTTTTTGCGCAGTACGCGGGGGCTTTTGCGCAACGCTTTCCGTGGGTCCAGCTCTACACGCCGGTAAATGAGATGTACATCTGCGCTGAGTTTTCGGCCCTTTTTGGGTGGTGGAACGAGCAGCTAACCAGCGACCAAGCTTTCGTAACGGCCCTCAAGCACCTTGTGAGGGCCAACGTGCTGGCCATGCACGCCATTTCGGCGGTGCGGCCCGATGCGCTGTTTATCCAAAGCGAGTCGTCGGAGTATTTTCATGCCGAAAGCCCAGCTGCCATTAAGCCGGCTGAACTGCTTAATGCTAAGCGATTTCTGTCGCTCGACCTCAACTACGGTCGGCGCGTCGATTCGGGCATGTATGAGTACCTGCTGGACAACGGGATGACGCGCGACGAATATCACTTCTTCCTGGAGAATAACCTGAAGCACCAGTGTATCATGGGCAATGACTACTACAAGACCAATGAGCACCGCGTACGCCCCGATGGCAGCACCACGGCGTCGGGCGAAATATTTGGCTACCACGTCATCACTACGCAGTACCACGAGCGCTACCGCCTGCCCGTGATGCACACCGAAACCAATCTGTGGCAGGGCCCGCAGGGTGATGAGGCCGTAAACTGGCTCTGGAAAGAGTGGGCCAACGTGCTGCGCGTGCGCAACGACGGCGTGCCCATCATCGGCTTTACGTGGTACTCGCTGACCGACCAGGTGGACTGGGATACAGCCCTGCGCGAAAACAACGGCCGCGTGAATCCGCTGGGCCTCTATGATTTAGACCGCAATATTCGACCCGTGGGCACGGCTTATAAACAACTCATCAGCCAGTGGCAGCAGGTGCTGCCAGCTCAGAGCATGTGCCTGCAAATCCCGTTGGTAATGCCCAGCGAGAGTGATGAGGCCTGGGCCAACCAACAAAAAGCTGACGCCCAGCAGCTCCAGGATAGCCCGGCCGCCGCAGTAGGCCAGGCCTCCACCCAAAATTCTCTTTAATCACCTTACTCACAATAGCATGCCGCGTTTTCAGGATAAAGTAGTCATCATTACGGGCGGTGCCGGTGGCATTGGGCTGGCCACGGCCAAGCGCCTCGCCTCAGAGGGAGCGCGCATTGTTATTGCCGACCTCAACCAAGCTAATCTCGACGCGGCCGTGCCGCAGGTGCAGCAGGCTGGTGCTCCCGAAGTGCTACCCAGCGTGTGCAACGTAGCCGTGGAAGACCAGGTGATAGCTACCGTGCAGGCCACCCTAGCCAAGTTTGGGCGGCTCGACGTGATCGTCAATAATGCGGGCCTGATGCAGTTTAAGGCCCTGGAGCAGCTGACCGGCGACGACTGGCTGCGGGTGCTGAACGTAGATTTGCTGGGGGCTTTTTACTTCATCAAGCAGGCATTTTTGCACATGAAGCCCGGCGGCACGGTCGTCAACGTGTCGAGTATTCACGCCATCGAAACCGAGGCGCTGGTGACGCCCTACGCGGCAGCCAAAGCAGCGGTACTGTCGCTTACGCGCTCGGCCGCTATCGAGGGCAGCCCCAAGGGCATCCGCATCAACGCCGTGCTGCCGGGGGCGATCGACACGCCCATGCTCTGGAATAATCCCAACGTGAAGTCGGGTGTCGAAAAGATCAACCCCAGCGACGTGGGCAAGCCCGAAGACGTGGCCGCTACCATTGCCTACCTGGCTTCCGACGACTCGGCCTTTGTGCAGGGCGCCGAGCTGCGCGTAGATGGGGGCCGGCTCGATCATTTGTAGCCTTTAGCAAGACTAGCCAGCTCGCGGCTGAGCTGCGCTAGTCTTGCTGAGAAGGCAGTTTTTCTACGGCCTGGGCCGTCGGGCTTCCATGCAAAAACTTGTAAGTCAAGCTAAGTCCCACATTGTTTTTAGCGGCGGTATTCTGCAAAACGAACTGGCCCTGGTTGGAGGCGTAGTTGTAATTCGTCTGGCTGATGTAGCCGGCCTGGGCGATAAAGTGCGCCGTAAATTGGTAGCCGGCCCCCAGGTAAATGCGGTTGCGCTCAAAAACAGGGCCGTTGGGGTTGAGAAAAATTTCATCGTAGGCCGATAAGAATACCGTGCCCGCCGCGATCATCTTGGTATTGAGCGGCAAAAAGCCATTGAACCGGTAGCGCAGGCGCTGCCGAAACCCGGTGCTGCCATCGCGAAACGTAAACCAGCGCTGCTCGGTGCGGTAGCGGTGTTCGATTTTGAAGCGGTGCGAATACTGCGTTAGCGTGAGTTGTTGCCAGAGGCGCTTTTCCACGTTGAGCGGCCCGTCACCCAGGTTTTGATAGTCGGAAGTAGTATAGCGCCCACCCGCCACGGCCACGGTAAAGTTGGGGTCGATATCAAAGGTGCTACCCGCTTTTAGCTCGTTGTAGAAATAATCCCGAAACACGCCATTCGTCCGCACCTGCACTTCGGCAAAGCCTCCCCAGCGGGCGGTAGGGCTGCCCGGTAGCTGTACCGTGCCGATAAACCAGCTGCCCCAGGGCTGCACGGGGTTGAGGGGTGTTTGGGCGTAGGCTGGTCCGGCGGCTAAGGCTAATAAAAGACTCCCGATAGTAATAGTGCGCATACGTAAAGGCTAGCTGCCGAAGTAGCGACAGCTCCGTAAAAGTACCGCTACCCAGCGGGGCTGGCCGCAGCGAGAGCCAGCAGCGCCCGGGCGGCGTCCTGCCCGGTGCGCAGCGCGGCCTCGACGGTACCGCCATCGGGCCCTGCGTAGAGGCCTTCCCCCGCAAAAAACAACGTATTGGCCACGGGCGCAGCCAGAATGGCGCGGGCCACACTGGCCCCCACCGTAGCGTACGAATAGGCGCCGTATGCGTACGGCTCGGCGCCCCAGTTGCGAACGTAGCTGGCCCGGAGCTGCGCTTGCAGCGCACTGGGGTCAATGGCTAGCAACGAGGCGAGCGAGGCCAAGGCTAGCTCCAGAATAATAGCGGCCGAGGCCGCTTGCAGGCGCTGCGCGGCGGGGCCGGCTAGCCAGCCCGTAAGCTGCGGAATCGGGCTGGGCAGCTGACTCCACCACGTAGGCACCGGCGCGTCGGAGAGTAGAAACTCTAGCTCAGGCAACCGCTCTTGCCAAAAAGGCTCGCAAAACTCCAGCACAATCTTAATGACCGGGCCAAACCCAAGCTGGGCCACGGCCGCCCGGTGCGCCGGTAGCTCGGGGGTAAAACGCAGGTGGCCAAGCTGGGCCACACCGCGCTGCCACACCCCGAGCGGCACGGTGCACAGCACTTGCCGGGCCTGGTAGCTAGCGCCGGTCGTAGTAAGTACTTGGGCGCCGCCGGGCTGCCAGCAGATTTCGCGTATCGGCGTAGCCAGGTGCAGGGTGGCGCCCGCGGCCTGCGCTTGCGCGGCTAGCCAGTGCAGCAGCGGGCCGTAGCCGCCCACCGGGCGCGGCGAGTCTTCGGCGCCGCCGGCCGTCCACTCCTCGCGCAGGGCCAGGCTGCTGGCGCGGTGGGTATCGGCCGCGTCGTAGCCTTCGGCAAACTGCGTGGCGCTGGCCCGCAGCTCGGCGTGCGCGGGACCGGCAAAATCGCGGGCCAAAAAATCGGCGAGTGGCAAGTCCTCGGTCAGCCCCTGAAGCTTGTCCAGCAAAAGTGGCAGTTGCCCGAAAAAGTCGGCGTCGGCTTGCACCTGGCCATTTTTGAGCACGTAGGGCTGGCCAGCGGTGTCTTGCCAGGCTAGCCCGGCTTCTTGCAGCAAAGCCCGGGTTACGGGCACTTCGCCGTGCATAAACTCGGCGCCCGCTTCCAGGGCGTGGGTGAAGCCTGGCGGCGTGAGGGTATGCACACGGCCCCCCAGGCGGCCCTGGGCTTCTACGAGCAGCACCTGCCGGCCAGCGGCGGCCAGCTCCCGGGCGGCGGCTAGGCCCGCGGCGCCCGCGCCGATAATGAGGATGTCGGTGTGGTGCTTTTCACTTTTAAACTCCATGTAGGGGTAACTGTTTCGCGCAAAGGTCGCTCACTTGAACGCCAGGCTAGGCTTGAGCACTAGCGCACAAGCGTAGCGCTATCTAGGAAATACTTCCGAGATAAGTAACCCTCATGCTGAGCATGACGGTTTTACTACTTCCTAAACAGCCTCTATAGCCCGACGTTTAGCGCGTTAAAACCGGCCACCTTGGTCAAGGGTTTTTTAGCGCTGGCCACGAGTTACGCTGCCTCTGCGGGGCGCTACAGCTGAATCAATAATGGCCCCGGTCCCTGCTTCGGAATCTTATAGGTTTTCAGGAAGGCTTTTACGGCGGCGGGATCTTGGGCGATGGCCTGCACATTGGCCACAATCTGCTTGATTTTCGCTTCGAGCTGCGCTTTTTGCGCCTGGTAGTCATACTCCATCGCGGCGGGCGTGGGCGTGAAGTAGTAGGGCTTGCCGGTGAAGTTCGACAAGTCCAGCTGCTCCAGGTACAGGGCCTCATCCAGCTCGCGGGCCTGTTCTTTGAGTAGCTTATTGTAGTACTTGAGCTGGTCTTCGGCCAGGTTTTCGAGGTGGCTTTGGTCGATGCGCTGAAGCTCTAGCTGGAGGCGTAGCAGGGTCAGCAGCTCGCTGGACTCGTAGGCGGCCGTGACGCGCTGGAGTAGCTCGGTCTTGCGGATTTTCTCGGCT
>CAZERY010000086.1:0-12863 GCA_964514915.1 uncultured Hymenobacter sp. | reverse complement strand
ATTGAAGAAGCTGACGCTAAGTCGTTTGCCGGCAAATAGCCTTTTTCTTAAGCTATTAGCCTTTAGCTAGTAGCTGTTAGCTTTCGCCTTCACTAAAGGGGAAAAGCTAACAGCTACTAGCTAAAGGCTAATAGCTCAAAGAAAGCTACACGGCCAGTTGGCTACACCCGCGAATATCGGAGTTGTCCAGGCGCCCCAGCACCTCAAATGAGCCGTCAGAGTGCCGCTTGGCGAGGTCCTTGGTTTCGATAAAGGCGCAGCTATCGACGTTGGCTAGGTCGATGACGTTGATAGCCCCATCGACCCGAGTGGCGGATATGGAGAATGGGTCGGCGGCATCGCGCAGTAGTATTTGCAGCTGCGGCGGGCAGTAGAAGCGGCCGTGCCCCGGCGAATACGCCTGGCTCAGGAGCTCCGTCATGCCGTATTCGGAGTGAATGGGCGCGGGCCCAAACGCCGCCCGCAACTCTTCGTGCAGCTCTTCGCGAATCATCTCGCGGCGGCGACCTTTCATCCCACCCGTTTCGAGCACCGTAATGCCTTGCAGCTCAGGCACGGCGCCATATTCGGCCGCCAGGTCGAGCAGCGCGTAGGTTACGCCAAAGAGCATGACGCGGCGGCCCGGCTGGGCCTTGGCCTCGGCTAGCGCCCGCAGCAGGCCGGCGTGGTCGCGCAGGAAAAACGCCGGCTGCGCCTGCCCCGAGCGCTCGGCAAAATCGGCCACCATAGCCACTAGCGACGACTCGCCTTGCTCAAGATAAGAAGGCAGCAGCGCCAGAAAAGTCCAGTCGGTTAGGGGCCCGTAAGCAGCCTCGAAGATGGCCGCTGCATTGGCGCGGTACAGGGCCGGGTCGCGCACGAGGTGGCGGCTGCGCTGCTGCTGGGTGGTGCCGCTGCTGCGAAATACCTCCTGCGGCTGCCAGGCAGCGGGGTCGGTGCGCACCGCCTGCGTTTTGAAAAACTCAATGGGCAGAAACGGAATATCTTCCAGCCGCTGCACGGTAGCAGGGTCGCGGCCTAGGCCGGCCAGGTAGGCGTGGTAGGGCGGGCAGTGCGCCGCCTGGTAGGCAAACAGCTGCAAGGCAGCAGCCTCAAAACTCTCGGGCGAAAGCTGAACTACGTGCTGGTAAGCAGGACCCAGAAAAGAAGTACGGAAACTCATAGCAAGCAGAGTAGGTTAGGGCGAAAAGCGGTCGGCCCTGGGGTAATAAGTGGCGGAGGCAGCTGGCTGGTGGCGGCTTACCTTTGCAGCGTCGCAACAATCTGGCCGGAGCCGCGTTGGGACGACAAGCGGCTGGCCGGGACCGCTCAAGCTATTTTTAACAGATTAGGAGATACTTATGAAGTTTTTTAGACTTTCATTGCTGCTGGGCAGCCTGGGCCTGCTGGTCGGTGGGCTGAGCGGCTGCATCAAGGAGCCGTCCTTTTCCTCGACGCCCGAGATTTCATTCAACCGCATCGAGCTGCGGCGGTTTACACCGGCCGACGCCAAAACCCAGCGCTTCGACTCTATTTTCGTTACCATCAATTTTCAGGATGGCGACGGCGACCTGGGTCTCTCTGATGCCGAAAGCCAAGTATCACCCTACGCTTATCCTAGTCAGTTTAATTCCAATTACTTTGTTGGAGTTCTTGTTAAGCATCCCAACTCCAAGACCTATGAGCCAGCGCTATCGCTGCTCAGTGGCTTGCCCATAGGCACGGGGTATAATGGCCGCTTCGACCGTCCTTCTACCCTCACCGACAGCAAAGCGGCGCCTCTCAAAGGTACGCTAACGCGACGCATGGGCTTTGGCTATGGCGACGTGTTTGTGGCCGGTGATAAAGTTCGTTTTACCATAAGCATCGCCGACCGGGCCCTGCACGTCAGCAATACCATTACCACCGACAGCGTGGTGATCGCCGCGCCCTAGCCTGGCCAGCGCCAACCAGCTACTCGTCAAAAGGCCTCAGAAGTTTATTCTGAGGCCTTTCTTTTTGCATTCGCGTTAATAAATGGCCGGAAACTGGCTGGGGTTTACCTCGCGCATCAGCTCGTAGGCCACGTCAAAAACTTCTTCCACATTGGGCTTGGAGAAGTAGTCGCCATCGGAGCCGTAGGGCGGGCGGTGAGCCTGCGCCGCAATGCAGCGCGGGGCCGAATCGAGGAGCTGATAGGCTTGCTGACCATCGAGCACCTGTTGCAGCATATAGGCGCTGGCGCCACCGGGCACGTCCTCGTCGGCGAAGATGACGCGGCCGGTTTTGCGCAGGCTATCGGCAATTAGCTGGTCGGTATCGAAGGGCAAAAGCGTCTGCACATCAATCACTTCAACCGAAATACCTACTTCGGCTAGCTGCTGGGCGGCGTCGAGTACGATGCGGCACATCGAGCCGTAGGTCACGATGGTTAGGTCTTCGCCGGCGCGCAGCACCTCGGGCCGGCCGAGCGGTAGCGTAAACTCGCCCACGTTGGCGGGCAGCTTTTCCTTGAGGCGGTAGCCGTTGAGGCACTCGATTACCAGCGCCGGCTCGTCGGAGCGCAGCAGCGTGTTATAAAAACCCGCGGCCTGGGTCATGTTGCGCGGCACGCACAGGTGCATGCCCCGAATGGCGCCGAGTATCATCTGAATGGGCGAGCCTGAGTGCCACACACCTTCCAGCCGGTGCCCACGGGTACGCACGATGAGCGGCGCTTTCTGGCCGCCCTTGGTGCGGTATTGCAGGCAGGCGAGGTCATCGCTCAGCGGCTGGATGGCATAGAGCAGATAATCAAGGTATTGAATTTCCGCAATGGGCCGCAGGCCGCGCAGCGCCGTCCCGATCCCTTGCCCAATAATGGTGCATTCCCGAATGCCGGTATCAGTCACGCGCAGCTTGCCAAACTTCTCCTGCAAGCCCGCAAATGCCTGGTTTACATCGCCAATATGCCCCACGTCTTCGCCAAAGGCCAGCACCCGCGGATCGCGCGCAAAGTTGGCCGTGAAGCAGGCTTGGAGCACCTCGCGGCCATCGACGTGCGGCGCGTCGGGCGCGTATTCAGCGGGCACTTCATCAATGTTGCCCACTGCTTCCTCGCTCTGGCTGAAGAGATAGGAATTGTAGTAGTCCGAGCTGTTGGCCAGGCACTCTTCGAGCAGGCGCTGGGCGGCGCGGCGGCCGGCCGTGGGCCGGTTGCCGCGCACGGCGCGCAACGCCTTGCGCAGGGTGCGCACAATGTCGGCCCGGATGGGCGTTACGTTGGTTTGCAGGGCCTTTACCAGCTCGGCCAGCTGGTTTTCGGCCCCGTTGTCGGCCACCAGCTGAGTCAGCACCGTCAGGGCTTCTTCGCGCTCCTGCTGAATGGGGTTGAAGAACGCAGCCCACGCGGCCGTGCGCGCCTGCTTGATGATGGCGGCGGCAGTTTTTTCGATTTGCGCCAGCTCGTCGGCGCCCGCAATGCCCTCAGTGAGCAGCCACTCGCGCATCTTGGTGAGGCAGTCGTGCTGCTCTTCCCAGCTTAGGCGCTCCTTGGGCTTGTAGCGCTCGTGCGAGCCGCTGGTGCTGTGGCCCTGCGGCTGCGTCATTTCCGTCACGTGCAGCAGCACCGGCACGTGCTGCTCGCGGCACACGATGGCCGCCCGCTGGTAGGTGTCGAGCAGGGCGGCGTAGTCCCAGCCGCGCACCACAAAGATTTCGAAGCCGCTCTGGCCTGCGCCCTCGCGTTGCAAGCCGGCCAGCATGGCCGAGATGCTCTGCTTGGTAGTCTGGTACTCGGCGGGCACCGAGATGCCGTAGTGGTCGTCCCACACCGAAATCAGCAGCGGAATTTGCAGCACGCCAGCGGCATTGAGCGCCTCAAAGAACATGCCTTCCGAAGTGCTGGCGTTGCCAATCGTCCCGAAAGCCACCTCATTGCCATTCACCGAAAAGTCGCCAAACTGCCGCAGCTCGGGGTTTTGGCGGTAGAGCTTGCTGGCGTAGGCCAGGCCCACGAGGCGCGGCATCTGGCCGGCGGTGGGCGAAATATCGGCCGACGAGTTTTTGCTAGTTGCCTGGGGTTTGAAGTGGCCGTCCTCGTCGAGCAAACGAGTGGCAAAGTGGCCGTTCATGCAGCGGCCCGCGGTGGCGGGGTCGGCGCCGGCATCGGGGTTGGCGTAGAGCTGGGCAAAATACTGCTCCCAGGTCAGCTCCCCGGCGGCCACCATAAAGGTTTGGTCGCGGTAGTAGCCTGCCCGAAAATCGCCGGCCCGGAAGACGCGGGCCATGGCCAGCTGGGGTAGCTCCTTGCCATCGCCAAAAATGCCAAACTTGGCCTTGCCCATAAATACCTCGCGGCGGCCGGCCAGCGAGGCGTAGCGGCTTTCCCAGCCCAAGCGGTAGTCGTTTAGGATGTCGGCTTTGGAAAGCGCAAGGAGGGCCGGGGCTTCGGTAGCAGCGAGCAGGGGCACGGACATAGGCAGCGAGGATGGAGATGGGCGGGTGGGAGAAGAACGGTGGGCAAATTTACGGAATCGGCCGGGGGCAGGCTGTATATTTGCTCGGAGCGCCCCCGCGGCAGCCCGGCCGCTAGCCCCCGGTGCGCCAGGGCAGCGATAGTCTACAGCAGTTGGGCACCGCGCTTTGTTTTTATTTCTACGCCAAGCCAGCGCTTGGCACCTCTGCTATGCGCTACGTTTCTACGCTCGTTCTCTGCCTGTTGGCCCTGGCCGCCTGCGCCCAGGGAGTGCTTACTTTCGAGAGTACTACCCACGACTTTGGCAAGGTACCCGAAGGGACCATGGCCACCTACGAGTTCAGATTTAAAAACACGGGCACCCAGCCCATCGTCATTGCCAATGCGCAGGCCAGCTGCGGCTGCACTACCCCAGACTGGACTAAGTCGCCGGTGGCGCCCGGCAAGTCGGGCATCATCAAGGCGGTGTACAACAGCGCCGGCCGGCCCGGCGTCTTTGCCAAAACCGTAACGGTCACCAGCAATGCTACCGAAGGCAGCAAAGTTCTCAGCCTCAAGGGCACAGTACTCACCAAGGATGAAGTACGGGCCAGCCTTACACCGGCCCAGCTCGCCGCCTCGCCCCGCCTGGTGCTTGAGCGCGGCACGTATGATTTCGGGCGCATCGAGGCCGGCCAGCAGTCGGTAGCCCGCATTGGCGTGCGCAACATGGGCCCGAAAGATCTGGTACTAAGTACCCTAGCATCGCCGTGCTATTGCGTGGGCTACCGGGCGGTGCCCGCCCCCATCAAGCCCGGCCAAACTGCGGTAGTAGAGCTCGTGTACATGCAGCGCAACGTGGGCCCCGCCACGGAGGAAGTCCAGCTGGCTTCTAACGACCTGCACGGTGATACCAAGCTAGTACTCAAGGCCAATGTGGTGAAAGACCTGGTACCGACCAGCTTAGTGAAAGAAATCGGCGCTTCGGTGCCGTTTAAATAACAAAAAGATCACGCTGGTTTTAAAAGCTCTGCTGGTTTAGCAGAGCTTTTTTTTAGGACTTACGCAAACCTTGGTTGTCATTGCGAGCAACGCGAAGCAATCGCACCCGCCCGACATCCGCACGGCTCGTTCTGGTGTGATTGCCGCGCTTCGCTCGCAATGACAAACGACTTTTTGCGTAAGTCCTATTTTTATGTAACAACCATTAAATCAGTGTAGGTACATTATTTTTGCCTGACTTTCTTATCTACGCTCATGGATCCTTCGACTTCCGCTCCCTATACCGTGCCGGCCGGCACTAGCATCGGCCATATTCACTTGCAAGTCACGGACCTAGAGCGAGCGCTTCGCTTCTACCGCGATTTGCTCGGCTTCGAAGTCACCATGCTCTACGGCGGGCAGGCGGCCTTTTTGTCGGCTGATGGCTACCACCACCACATCGGGCTGAACACGTGGCATAGCCAGGGCGGCCAGCCAGCCGTGCGCGAGGGAGTCGCGGGCCTCTACCACGCGGCCATCCTGTACCGCAACCGGGCGGGGCTGGCGGCCATCGTGCGGCGGCTGGTGCAGACGGGCTACCCGCTGCGCGGGGCGTCGGACCACGGGGTATCGGAGGCCATCTACCTCGACGATCCCGACGGCAACGGCCTGGAGCTGTACTGGGACCGCCCCCGCGCCGAATGGCCCCTGACGGCGAGCGGCGAGCTCACGATGTATACCCGCCCCTTGGACATGGCCGGGCTGCTGAGCGCGTAGACGCCACGTATCTTTACGGCACGTTTTCTCTCCCACTTCCCCTCCCCTGCCCCATGATTATCGGCGTTCCGAAGGAAATAAAAAACAACGAAAACCGCGTCGGCCTCACTCCCGCCGGCGTGGCCGAATTGCGCAAACACGGCCACTCGCTCTTCGTGCAAGCGGGCGCGGGCGAGGGCTCGGGCTTTGCCGATGCGGAGTATGAGGCGGCCGGCGCTACGCTGCTACCCGCCATTGCCGACGTGTACAAGCAGTCGGAAATGATTATCAAGGTAAAGGAGCCGATAGCCGAAGAGTATCCGCTCATCAAGGAGAACCAGCTGCTGTTCACCTACTTTCACTTTGCCAGTGGCGAGGAGCTAACCCACGCCATGATAGCGCGCAAAGCCATTTGCCTGGCCTACGAAACGGTGGAGCTGCCCTCACGGGCACTGCCGCTGCTCATTCCGATGAGCGAGGTGGCCGGCCGCATGGCTCCGCAGGAAGGCGCCAAGTACCTCGAAAAGCCCCTCAAAGGCCGCGGCATCCTGCTGGGGGGCGTGCCCGGCGTGAAGCCCGCGCACGTGCTCGTGCTGGGCGCCGGCATCGTGGGTACGCAGGCCGCCAAAATCGCGGCGGGTCTCGGCGCCCAGGTGACCATTATGGACATCAACCTGAACCGCCTGCGCGAGCTCGACGACTTCATGCCCAAGAACGTGGTGACGCAGTATTCGAACGAGTACAACATCCGCGAGGCCATCAAAACCGCCGACCTCGTGGTGGGCGCCGTGCTGATTCCGGGGGCGAAGGCTCCGCACCTCATCACCCGCGACATGCTCAAGACTATGCGCCCCGGCACCGTGCTCGTGGACGTGGCCGTGGACCAGGGCGGCTGCATCGAAACCTGCAAGCCCACGACCCACGAAAACCCGACCTTCATCATCGACGACGTGGTGCACTACTGCGTGGCCAACATGCCCGGCGCGGTGCCCTACACCAGCACGCTGGCCCTCACCAACGCCACCTTGCCCTACGCGGTGCAGCTAGCCAACCTGGGCTGGCAAGAGGCTTGCCGCCGCAACGCGGCCCTGCGCCTCGGCCTGAACGTGGTGCACGGCGAAGTGGTGTACCAAGGCGTAGCCGAAGCCTGGAACCTGCCGCTAGTAGACGTGGATTCGGTGCTGGAAGGCGCCGCGGTATAGCCCTGGCGTAGCCCAAAGCACGTAAAAACGCCCCGCCTGGCCAGTGCCAGGCGGGGCGTTTTGGTTGATGGCGCTTGCCTAGAACACTGGGCTAACCAGCGTTTTTGCCTTTCGAAATCAGGGTATGGCCAGGCTAGCGCGGACTTGCAGTCCGCGCGGGCAGCCGACCCAGCACCTCGCTGACTGCATAGCTTCGAAATACGGACTAGCGAAGACAATGGGCTAGCCCGGCGCCGGGCCCAGCGGTAGTATCGCCGCGGCGTACGGCGGTATTTCGGCTAGCCGCTCATTGCTACCACGCTCAAAATCAACGCGCCAGCAATAGTGCACCAGCCCATTGGTGAGCAGCAAAAAAGGCGCCCGCATGGTTTGGTTGTAAGTGGCGGCTTGCTGGGCCACGGCGGGCGTGATGGCCACCGTGGGGCGCTTGCACTCCACGAGCAGTAGCGGGCGGCCATCGGGGCCGAGGGCCACGAGGTCGGTGCGCTTCTGCCGCTGGTTGTAGCGGTGGCCGCGCTCCAGCGAGAGCAGGCCGCGCGGATAGCCCAGGTGGCGCATCAGGTAGTGCGCCACGTGCTGGCGTACCCACTCCTCAGGGGTGAGTACTACGTATTTGCGGCGCAGCTCATCCCAGATTTCGGGGATATTCGCGGATGTTTGCCTAATTTTGTGGTCGAAAGGCGGCAGGTCTAGCACTTGCATCACCTCCAAAGGTATGGGTTTGGCTGTCGCATTTCGCTGGGTTTACTGCCCGCCGCGCCGCCGTACCCTGCCGGGTAGGCGGCTTTTCTTTTTTGGTGCTTGGTGGCTAGTGCGTGGTGCGTGGGTTGTTTGAGGCAACCTGATGGCCAGCACAAATAATTAGCCCCAAGCACCACACCCCCGAAACAACCAAGCACCAACAACCAAGCACCAAGTACTAATATGAAGACTAAAGAGGACATCGTTAATAACTGGCTGCCGCGCTACACCGGCGTGGCGCTCCATGAGTTTGGGCAGTACATCCTGCTTACTAATTTCAGCAACTACGTGTACATGTTTGCCGAGCAGTTTGCCTGCGAAGTGCGGGGCACCGACAAGCCCATGCAAACGGCCACGGCAGGCGGCATTACCATCATCAACTTCGGCATGGGCTCACCAATGGCGGCCACGGTCATGGACTTGCTCTCCGCCATCAAGCCCAAGGCGGCGCTTTTCCTGGGCAAGTGCGGAGGGCTGAAAAAGACCAAGCTCGGCGACCTGGTGCTGCCCATCGCGGCCATTCGCGGCGACGGTACTTCTGATGACTATTTGCCCAAGGAAATCCCGGCGCTGCCTTCTTTCCGGTTGCAGCGCGCGGTGTCGTCGATGATTAAAAAACATGAGCTCGACTACTACACCGGCACCGTGTACACCACCAACCGCCGCGTGTGGGAGCACGACCAGGAATTTAAGGAGTACCTGCGCCGGGTACGGGCCCTGGCCGTGGATATGGAAACGGCGACCATCTTCGTAGTAGGCTTCATGAATGATATTCCGCACGGGGCGCTGCTGCTCGTGAGCGACAACCCCATGACGCCCGAGGGCGTGAAAACCACCGAGTCGGATTCGAAAGTAACCGCCGAATTCGTGAGGATGCACCTCAAGATTGGTATCGAGTCATTGCTGGAGCTGAAGAACTCCGGCGAATCGGTGAAGCATATGAAGTTTGAGTAACCCACTAGTAAATAATGGATTGAATAGCCTTTGCGTAGTTAGTTCGCAAGGGCTATTTTTTGGCTAAAGGTGGCTGGCCGGCTGACGCAACTCTGGAACTTAACATACTACTTTGTGCCATGAACCATATTTATAAACTCGGGAGTGCTCTTGCCCTGGCGGCAGCACTGGGCGTGGCTAGCTGCCAGCCGCCACGCGAGGCGGTGGATTTGCTCGTCACGAACGCCACGGTGTACACCGTCGATTCGACCTTTAGCAAGACGCAGGCCTTTGCCGTGCGCGATGGCCACTTTGTGGCGGTAGGCACCACCGCTGATTTGCAAAACCGCTACCAGGCGGCGCAAACAGTCGATATGCAGGGTCAATTTATATACCCGGGCTTTTACGATGCGCACTGCCACTTTTATCGCTACTCGCTCGGGCTACGCTCGGCTAGCCTGGTGGGCACCACCTCGTGGGCCGAAACAGTGGGCCGCCTCACCCGGCATCGCCAGCAGCAGCCGGGCGCCACTTGGCTCACCGGCCGGGGCTGGGACCAGAACGACTGGCCCGGCCAGCGCTTCCCGAGCAAGGACACGCTGGACGCGCTTTTCCCCAACATGCCGGTGCTGCTGATGCGCGTGGATGGGCACGCAGCCGTAGTCAATCAAAAGGCGCTCGACCTAGCGGGCGTCACGGCGCGCACGCCCATTAGCGGCGGCGTGATTGGGCACGATGCGCAGGGCCGCCTCACTGGCCTGCTCGTGGACAATGCCGTGAAACTGGTAGCCAGCAAAATCCCCGAGCCGAGCCCCGCCGAAGCCGATGCGGCGCTGTTGCAAGGCCAGCAAAACTGCCTGGCCGTGGGCCTCACCAGTCTCGCCGACGCCGGCCTCAATAAGGCTGACATCGCCCGGATGGCCGCGTTGCAGCAGGCCGGCAAGCTGCACTTGCGCCTCTACGCCATGCTCAACCCCACGCCGGAGAACAAGGCGTATTATTTGCCCAAGGGGCCGTATTTTAGTGATAATCTCACCATCAGCTCCTTCAAGGTGTATGCCGATGGGGCGCTGGGCTCGCGGGGCGCGTCGCTGCTGGCGCCCTATACCGACCGGCCCGCCGAAAAAGGCTTTCTGCTGCAACACCCCGAGTACTACCGGGCGCTCGCCAAGGAGCTGGCCGCCACCAAATTCCAAATGAACACCCACGCCATCGGCGACTCGTCCAACCGGCTGCTGCTCGACATCTACGGGGCAGCCCTGGGCGGGCAGCCCGACCGGCGCTGGCGCATCGAGCACGCGCAGATAGTGAACGCAGCCGATATGCCGAAGTTTGGCAAGTATCACATTGTGCCCTCGGTGCAGCCCACGCACGCTACTTCGGATATGTACTGGGCCGGCGAGCGGCTGGGCGCGTCGCGCCTGCCAACGGCCTATGCCTACCAGGAATTATTGAAGCAATACGGCCAAGTGGCGCTGGGCTCCGATTTTCCGGTTGAGGATATTAATCCACTCTACGGCTTCCACGCGGCCGTGGCGCGGCAAGATGCCAAGAACTTTCCGGCCGGGGGCTTTCAGCTGAATAATGCCCTCACGCGCGAGCAAGCCCTGCGCGGCATGACGACCTGGGCCGCCCACGCCGCTTTTGAAGAAAAGCGCAAAGGCCAGATCAAGCCCGGGATGCTGGCCGACTTCGTGGTACTGAAGACCGACTTGCTCACGGCGCCCAATTTGCAGCTGCGCAATGCGCCGGTGCAGCAGACCTGGATTGGCGGCAAGCAAGTGTTTAGTCGGAAGTAGGCTAGGCTCTACGTAAAATAGCCGGCTTCTCCTGTACGGGGAAGCCGGCTATTTTATTTGTCAAGGAGTAAGGTGCTTAGCTACAAGCAACCGCCTATACGGTGCTAGCGGGTCACCTCACCCCTAGCGCTGCGGAGCCTCGTCGGCCGAGCCGCCGTAGATGGAAGGTACCGGAATGTCGAGCAGGCGCAGGTACACGCTCATTTGGCCGCGGTGGTGAATGAGGTGGTTGAGGACCATCGTGCGGACGACGGCCGTGCGGGGCAGCGTGAGCAGCGTTTTGTCGCCGTGGGTGAGGCTCCAGATATCGTTAAACGCATCGTCGCTGACGTCGGCCAGGGCCTGGTGCAGGTTGTCGGCATTGAGGTCGAAACGCGCTAGTAGGTCGGCCGTGGTGGCGGGGTTGTCGGGCAGCTTGCCGGTGGCCAGGTCAAATGCCGGGCCTTGCAGCGACAGTTCGAGGAAGGCGATAAGGTTGGCCATGTGGCCGGCCAGCGTACCCAGGGTCATGCTTTTGGCGTGGGGCTGCCAGCCAAACTGCTCGGTGGGCACGCGCTCCAGCACGCGGCGCGTAATGGCAAGCTCGTGTTTCAGCTCGTGGCCGAGCGCGGTTTGCAAATTGGGTTGGGGAGGATGAATCATGCCGCAAAGGTCGCCCTTTTCGGGCGGAGTCTCTACCCGGCGGCCAGCGGGGTAGCGGCCACGGGCGAGGCCGGCGGCGGCGGGAAATCGGCCGGGCCAACCGGCTCGTCGCGCAGCTTCTTGCCACGCAACGTCAGCAGGAAGCCCAGGCCCAGGATGAAGAACACGATGAGCGACAGAATGCTGTTGCGCATCGAGCCGGTGAGTTGGCCGATCAGTCCAAACGATAGTGTGCCGATGACGATACCGAGCTTTTCTACCACGTCGAAGAAGCTAAAAAAAGCCGCATTGTTGGGCGTATTTTCGGGGATAATCTTGGAATAGGTGCTGCGCGAGAGGCTTTGCACCGCGCCCATCGTGAGGCCGATGACGCCAGCCAGGGCGAAGAAGCTCCAACCCGCCTGCACAAAGTACCCGGCCACGCAAATGAGCATCCAGATAAATACGGCCCAGCTCAGCGCCCGCGTGTTGCCGATGCGCTCGGAGATTTTGGCAAACAGCCACGCTCCAAGAATACCCACGATTTGGAGCAGCAGGATGGTCGTAATGAGCGAGGTGCTGTCAAGCTTCAGCACCTTGTCGCCGAAGATGGTGGCCACGTACATCACCGTTTGCACGCCCATATTGTAGGTGAAGTAGGCGAGCAGAAAGCGCTTGAGGTTGGGCAGAAGCTTGAGTTGGTCCCAGACCTTGCCTAGCTCGCGAAAGCCGTTGAGCAGCCAGCCGTCGGTGCTGGCGGGCGCATCGGCGGGGCGGCCGGTGTCGGGCGGCAGGGTGAAGAACGGGATCTGGGCGAAGCCTACCCACCACAGCCCGGTGAGCAGGAAACTGAGCCGCGTGGCGGTGCCAGTGCTCATCCCAAACAAGGCCACGCCCTGCGGCCCGCCCAGCAGGTGTGGCCCCATAATAATACCCAGGCAGATGACCAGCAGCAGCACCGACCCGACGTAGCCCATCGAAAAGCCCCGCGCCGAAAGGGCGTCAAACTGCTCCTCGGAGCTGATTTCGGGCAGGTAGGAATTATAAAACACGATGCTGCCGCTAAAGCCCACCGTAGCCGCGATGAAGATGAAGGTGCTCAGCGTCAGCGTGTCCTTGGTGAAGTAGGCCAGCCCGGCGCAGCTAGCGGCGCCGAGGTAGCAGAAGATTTGCAGGAACAGCTTCTTGCGCCCCGAGTAATCGGCCAGCGACGTCAGGAAAGGGCTTACCAGCGCGATAATGAGGAAGGCGGCTGAAATGGCGTAAGTCAGCAGCGACGAGCCAGGCACCTGGAAACCCAGGAAATCGACCATATCGGTGGGGTTGATCGCCTTGGTGATGGAGCCCCAGTAAATCGGGAAAATCGAGCTGGTAATGACAAGCGGATACACCGAGTTGGCCCAGTCGTAGAACGTCCAGCCGGTGGTGATGCGCTTG
>CAZERY010000085.1:0-12884 GCA_964514915.1 uncultured Hymenobacter sp. | reverse complement strand
CGAGTGAAAAAGTAAGCATATTCCCGCAATCATTTGTGTTTCGCAAATAACGCACCAGCCAGCCTTATTTAACTACGGTGCCCGGTTGGCCAGCGCCAGCTAGTTGCTGGCTAGACCTGGCGGGCTGGAGCTAGCCAGCAACTAGCTGGCGCGCCATCAGGCCAAATAACTTAGGACTTACGCACCTTTCGTTACTTTGGGCAAAATGCCACTTCTATGTTGACGCAAAAGAGTTACATCGACATATTTGCTGAGTACGCCCCGCAACTACACCTGTACGCATCTGGCGGCGCATTTGCCCGACGTGAGTCACGACTAAGTGAACCGGTTTCTGCACACCAGGCGCTTGCCAACCACTCAGTTGCGCGACCTGGTAGAGCCCCTGCTGCGTGATTCACCCGAAGCCTTCCTGCTGGTGGACGACAGCGTGCAAGACAAAAAATACAGCCGCTTCATCGAGGTGGCCAAGCGCCAGTATTCGGGCAACGCGCACGGCATGCTCACCGGCATCGGCCTGGTGAACCTGGTGCACAGCAGCGGCGAGGCGGGCGATTTCCTGCCCCTCGACTACCGCGTGTACGCGCCCGAGCAGGACGGCAAGACCAAAAACGACCATTTTCTCGACCTGTTCCGGCAGGTGGAACAGGAAGGCAAGGTGCGGGCCCGTACCGTGTTGTTCGATGCCTGGTACGCGGGCAGCACCAATTTAAAGTACCTTCACCGTGCGGGTTGGACGTTTTTCACGACCCTTCAACGCAACCGGCAGGTGAGCCTGAGCAAGGAATCCGGCTACCAGTCCCTGGATTCACTCGACCCGCCTGCTGCGGGCTGGAGCCGGGGGGGGGAAGTGCGGGTCAAAGAAGTGCCATTTGGGCTGAAACTCTTCAAGCTAGTGGCCACGAACGGCGACCTTGAATGGGTCATCACCAACCACTTGGCCGCTCACCTAACCCGGGAAATGGTGATTGACGCCGTGGAAGTGCGTTGGCAAATCGAGGAATTTCACCGCAGCTTCAAGCAGCTCACCGGGGCCGAAAAATGCCAGTGCCGCAAAGCGCAGGCCCAACGCAACCATCTCACCTGCTGTTACTTGGCATGGGTTTCGTTGCGCCAGTATGCCCGGCATGTCGGGCAGACCATGTACCAGGCCCACCAACACCAGTGGGCCCCTTATCTGCAGCAACTGCTCCAAAACCCACTCATTCCTGCACTCGTTTAGACCAGTGCGTAAGTCCTATAACTTATTCACCAACAGCACCTAACTGTGGAGCTAACTTGTATATTTCGCCGCCGCCTCGACGCCGGCTAGCTGCTTTATATGGCTTGCAGCGGGCGGATGAGGCATTATTTTTTAGTATAGAGCTCTTGTTGCTTTAACGCTAGCAATTTGTACATTTACCCCGTTCTGCTCTAGTCTTTTCCCACCCATCTTTTTTTGCACTGTGTCCTCCTTATCCTTGCGGGTCTATGCTTCCTGGACCGATGAGCGCTTGCTTGAGGCTTTGCTAGCCGACGACCGAACCGCTTTTGCCGAGTTGTACGAGCGGTACTGGTACCGGGTATTTGCCCTTGCCTATCGCAAACTCAAATCGCGCGAGACGGCCGAAGAGCTTGTGCAAGACCTCTTTGCCTGCCTCTGGCACAAGCGGGCGCAGCACGCCATTCAGCACCTGGAGCACTACTTGCTCACTGCGATCAACCGGCGGGTTATCGGCTACTTGCGCGCCCACCAAGTGCGCCTGGCCTACACCGACTACGTGCGTCATTCTCAGCAAGAAGCCACGCAAGAAACTGAGCACAGCCTAGCAGCTACCGACCTCTCCGAAGCCTTTGCCCGCGCCATGCGGCATCTGCCCGAGCAGTCGCGCAAGATATTCCGCCTGAGCCGCCTGGAGCACTGCACCGTACCGGAAATAGCGCTCCAAGTGAATTTATCGGCCAAAGCCGTCGAGTATCATCTCACTAAGTCGCTCAAGCTACTGCGTAGCTACCTACGCGATTTTGTCTTGGTAACAGGAGCGTTTATTTTCCTTAAGTGGCCCCTCTACGCTTTAGCAAGCATTTCACAGTCAATGCTATAAACGTTGACCTTACTTACTAACACTCGCTACGAACAGGTAAGCTGACGTTTTTACAGAAAAAAAGTTGCGGTTATTTTAGGGATAGCGGCTCGCTACGCGTCTCTCTTTTTACAAGCCCCTCTCTCCCACCCACCACCGATGACCCAAGACGAATTCAACGCCTTGCTTCAACGCTATCTCGACGGCCAATGTGGGCCCGCCGAGCAGCGGCTGGTGGAGAAGTGGAGCGCGCAGCTAGGGCAAACCGAGAACCGGATGCTGCCCCGCGACTTATACCCTGTAGTGCGGGAAGCCATGTGGCAGCGCATCAGCCAGCTCACTGGCGATGAAGGAGCTCCGGCCCAGCCTCGCCTTCGGCAGCTTCAACCAACCACGACTTTTGGGCGCCCGGCGCGCCGCTGGGCCGCCGCGGCCTTGTTGGCGCTGGGCCTGGGCGTATGCTGGTGGCTGCCGCACCGCCTGCCGGGGCCAGCCACCGAGCAAGCCACCGCGTGGGTGCTACGCACCAACTCCAGCCAGCACGCCCAAGACCTACGGCTACCCGATGGCAGCTCCGTGACCCTGGCCGTCGGCAGCACACTGCGGTACTGCCCAGAGCTAGCCGGCCCGCGCCGCGAAGTGTATCTCGCTGGCCGGGCCTTCTTTAACGTAACTAAAAACCGGGCGCGCCCCTTCTTGGTGCTCACCGATAAGGTGGTAGCTACAGTATTGGGCACGAGCTTCTTGGTGACTGCTTACCCCGGCCAGGAAGCCAAAGTGGCCGTGCACGAAGGCCGCGTAGCGGTGCAGGTTCGCCAGGGCGCGGTGCTGACGGCTACCCCCACCCGGCCAGCCACTGCCGGCCTGGTTGTATTGCCCAATCAGCAGATAACTTACTCAGCAGCTACGCGCCAGCTCAATAAAACCCTGGTCGACAACCCCATGGTACTAGTGCGCCAGGGCCTGGCCTTCAAAAAGCAGCCGGTAGCCGACGTGCTAGCGGCGCTGAGCAAAGCCTACGGCGTCAATATAGTGTATGACCCGGTGAAGCTTCACAACTGTACCGTGACTATCACCCTGGGTGATGAACCCCTTTTCGAGCAATTAGGTCTTTTATGTAAGGTACTAGACGCTAGCTACAAACTAGCCAATAATGCCCAGATTATTTTTGACGGCAGTAGGTGTCGGTATCGTTAGGCCTTGATTTGCCCCAAGGCCCGACGCTCAGGCCGCCTACTACACATTTTTTCTTTATTTGCACCAAGTGCCAACAGCAGCCCTTTGCCGCTGGGTACCACTTATGGCGCGCTGTTACTCAGCGTGATAACTAGCTCTTTTTTTCATTCCCACCACCCACGATTTCGGCTTATGCAAAGTAGCCTACTACTATCGCAACGCTTCCGGCACCCTGCTGGCATCCTTGCGCTTCACTTATTTCTGGCAGCCCCCGTGGCTAGCATGGCGACGGCCCATGCCACACGGGTGCAAATTGTGCTGGAACGCAAAACCTCTATCAAGGTAGAGTCGCAAACTATCGAATCGGTGCTAGACCAGCTGGAAAAGCAACTGAATATCAAGTTTGTATACAGCCCCTCGCTCATCGGAGCCGACCGGCGCGTGACACTCCAGCTCGCCGACAAGCCCCTGACGCAGGTGCTGAACGAGCTGCTGGCTCCCCGCAAAATTCAATACGAGGTCCGCAACAATAGCATAGTTCTGAGCCAGGCAAAGTCAGCGGCCGCCGTGCCCGTGTCGGGCCGCGTGACCCAGGCTAACGGCGAAGGAATACCCGGAGTAACAGTCGTAGTAAAAGGTACCAACCAAGGCACCAATACCGACGCAGACGGGCGATTCACCATCAATGTGCCGGAGGGCAGCACGCTGGTATTCAGCAACGTGGGCTACGCCAAGCAGGAAGTGGCCATTACGGGGGCTACCAGTACCCTTGCCGTATCGCTGCGCGAAGACCAGCAGGCTCTGACCGAGGTAGTAGTAGTAGGCTACGGCACCCAGGAGCGCCAGAACGTGACGGGCGCCGTGGCGTCGGTATCGGGCCGGGCCATTGCGGCGCAGCCAGTAACCGACGGCGCCCAGGCCTTGCAGGGCCGCGCCGCGGGCGTAACCGTAACCCAAAACTCGGGGGCGCCGGGCGGTTCGGGTGGTACGACCATCCGGGTGCGCGGCATCACTTCTTCGGGCAATAACAGCCCGCTCTACGTAGTCGACGGCTTCCCGCTACCCGCTTCTGCCAACGGCGACGGCACCGAGATCAACACGATCAACCCCAATGACATTGAGACGATTGACGTGCTGAAAGATGCCTCGTCGACCGCTATTTACGGCCTGCGGGCGGCCAATGGGGTAGTGATCATTACTACCAAGCGCGGCAAAGCCGGCACTGCTAACCTCTCCTTTGACGGCTACGTGGGCCAGCAGCGCGTGTGGCGCGAAATCCCGCTGCTTAACGCTCAGCAGTTTGCGACCCTCAATAATGATGCTCGCACGGCGGGCGGCCTGGCGCTCATTCCGAAGTACGCCAACCCGGCTTCGCTAGAGACGGGTACCAACTGGCTGGACGCCATCTTCCGCCCGGCGCGTATTCAGAACTACGCCGTATCGGCTACCGGCGGCAGCGAAAAGGCCCGCTACGCCATCAGCGGCGGCTTTTTCCAGCAAGACGGCACCATCATCAACAGCGACTTCAAGCGCTTTACGATCCGGGCTAATGGCGACGTTAACCTGAGCAAGAAATTCCGCATTGGCAACACGCTGGCCTTAACGCACCAGGAAGACCACCCGCTCAACAACAACAACAACGAGTTTAGCGGCATCATCCAGCTCGCCTTGCAAGCCCCGCCCACGGCACCCGTGTACAACGCCGATGGCAGCTTCTACGAGTTTTCGGCAGCCGATAACTACGGCGAAGAAAACCCCGTGACGGGTGCGCTACGCCCCATCTTGAAAACCAATACCAACCGCGTTACGACCACGTTCTTTGCTGAGGTAGAGCCAGTGCAGGGCCTGCGCATCCGCAGCAACGTGGGCGCTGACTTAATCTTTACGCAGTACGACAACTTCTTCCCGTCGATTGTAGGCTCGTCGAAGTATCCGGCCTCACAGGCTAGCCTGAGTACCGGCTCGGGCTACAATCCCAGCTACCTCATCGAGAATACGGCGACCTACAATAAGCTATTTGCCGAAAAGCACAACCTGACGGTGCTGGTGGGGCAGTCGGCCCAGCAGTTTAACTACAGCTACGTGGGCGCCGGCCGGGTAGGCTACTCGCGTAATGACTTGCAGGTGCTTAACCAAGGGCCGGTTAACTCCCTGATTAATAACAACGGCAGCAACGGCTACTCGCGCTTGCTCAGCTACTTCGCTCGCGTCAACTACGAGTTTGCTGGCAAGTACCTGTTCTCGGCCATTGGGCGTTTTGATGGCTCGTCGGCTTTCGCGCAGGAAAACGCCATTGGCTTTTTCCCCGGCGTATCGGCCGGCTGGCGCATTTCGGAAGAAGATTTCCTGAAAGACAACACCACCGTCAGCAACCTGAAGCTGCGCGCTGGCTACGGCAAAGTAGGCAACCCGCTCAACGCCGGCACTTTTCAGTTCCTGTCTACCATCAACTCGACCAACCTCAACACCAATGGCGTGCCCGGCACGGCCTACGTATTTGGCACCGGCACCCAGAACCTAAATACCGGCGCAGCTCCTACTCGCCTGAATAGCAGCAGATTGGTATGGGAAAACAACATTCAGTACAACGTGGGCGTAGACCTGGGCTTGTTCCACGACCGGGTGCAGGCTACCGTGGACGTGTACACCCGCAAGTCGCCAAACCTGATTGCCTCGGTGCCGGTGAGCACCGTGTCGGGCACCTTCGAGAACATCAACCAGAACGCCGCTTCATCGGTGAACCGGGGCGTGGACCTGGCCATCACGACCAATAACTTCGTGAGCAGCGGCAACGGCTTTACCTGGTCAACGACGCTCAACTTCTCGCTTTACCGCAACAAGCTGGAGTCGCTGGGCAACGGCACTCCTTACTTCGGCCAGAGCAGCCGTGGTGGTAACCTGGTGCGCTACGCCCCCGACACTCCCTTCGGCTCGTTCTACGGCTACGTGGCCGATGGCCTCTTTCAGACGGCCGACGAGCTAGCCCGCCTTAATGCTGCTTCGCCCACGGGTAGCTACCAGACCTCGGGCACGGCTCCTGGCGACATCAAGTTCCGGGATTTGAACGGTGACGGCGTTATCAATGCCAGCGACCAGGCCTACATCGGTAATCCTAACCCCAGCTTCACGTACGGCCTGAACAACACGTTCAGCTTCAAAGGCATCGACCTGAACGTGTTTCTGCAAGGCTCACAGGGCAACGACGTGTACAACCTGAACCGCTACTACACCGAGGGCGGCCTCTACGGCGCTTCCAACGCCAGCACGCTGACCCTCGATCGCTGGACCGGCCCCAACACCAGCAACTTCGTGCCCCGCGCTGTATCTGGCGACCCCAACCAGAACCTGCGCATTTCGAGCCACTACGTGGAAAACGGCTCCTACATGCGCATCAAGCTGGTGACGCTGGGCTACAACCTGCCCAAGGACTGGTTTAGCAAGCTTGCCGCAGTAGAGCGGATTCGGGTGTATGTGAGCGCCCAGAACCTGGTGACCTTCACCAAATACAAGGGCTTTGACCCCGAGCTGGGCAACCAGGGCGGCAGCTTCGGCGTCGACCGCGGCATTTATCCGCAGTCGCGCACCCTGCTGGCTGGTGTCAACCTAGGCTTCTAAGCCTAACAGCCGCGCATTCATTTCCCATTGATTTTCTGATTACTATATCATGGCAACTATTAAACACCTGGGGGCTTCGCTGCTCACGCTGGGTTTGCTGGTGGGCACGAGCTGCACCAAAGAATACCTCGACGTAAAGCCTACCGATACCGTCACGGCGGAGAACTTTTATAAAACCCAAACCGACGCTATTCAGGCTACTAATGCGGCATATTCGCAGCTCCAGCAGAATGGCATGTTCAACTACTCGCTCTGGGGAATTGGTGACGTGATGTCGGACAACTCTTTTCTTGGTGGCGGCGGGGCGGCCGACGGCATCGAGTTTCAGCAGCTCGACAGCTACACCATCCCCACTACTAACCCGCTCACTACCAGCCACTGGCAACGGGCGTATTTGGGCATTGGCGAGGCTAACCAAGTGCTGCTGCACGTGCCCGACATTACGATGGATGCCACCATCAAAAACCGTTGCCTCGGCGAGGCCGAGTTCTTGCGGGCGCTCTACTACTTCTACCTCGTGCGGGGGTTTGGTGATGTGCCGCTGGTACTCACTCCGGCCCAGACGGCCGCCGAAGCGGCCAGCGTGACGCGCACCCCCACCGCGCAGGTGTACGCCCAAATCGTGAAGGACCTCACCGATGCCATCACCAAGCTACCCACCTCGTACTCGGGCGATGACGTAGGACGGGCCACTAAGTGGTCGGCTACGGCGCTGCTCGCCAAGGTGTACCTCACCCAAGGTGACCTGCCCAATGCGGCTACCCAGGCCCGCGCCGTCATTGCTAGCTCGGGCAAAAGCATGTGGCCCAACTTTGCCGATAACTTCAAAGTAGAAACCGAAAACGGCCAGGAGTCACTGTTCGAAGTGCAGTTTAAGAGCGGCCTCAGCAGCTACTCGACCGACGGGCCCGGCAGCGTGATGAACGAATTTTGGGGGGCGCGCTTCTACGGTAGCCCCTACGTAGTCTCATCGGGCGGCTACGGCTTCAACATACCTGAAAAGGACTTAGTAGCAGGTTACGGGGTGGGCGATACTCGCCGGGCCGCGACCGTTTTCGCCCCCGGCGATAAGTACCCCGATGGGCAGGTGCAGCCATCTTCCCCAACAGCCCTGCCCGGCGACCCGCTCTGCTACAACGTTCGCAAGCAGTACGTAGGCACCGTGAGCGTAAACAACTGGGATTCGCCACTCAATTTTCCGGTGTTGCGCCTTTCGGAGATGTATTTGATTCTGGCTGAGGCAGCTGGCCCTACGGGCGAAGGCGTTGAAGCCATCAATAAGGTACGCCGCCGCGCCTATGGCCTCGCCATCAACACGCCGGCGCCAGCCGTTGACCTGACCGCTGCTACTTCCAATTTCAAAGCGGCCGTTGTTCAGGAGCGCCGCCTAGAACTTGCCTTTGAGGACGACCGCTGGTATGATCTTAAGCGTACTGGTACGCTGGTCGCTACGATGACCGCGCAGGGCAAGTCCATTAAGGATTTCAACAACCTGCTGCCCATTCCGCAGAGCGAAATCAACGTGAATCCCAACCTGACTCAGAACCCGGGGTACTAACCTGCCCTGCCCTACCGAACGGCCGCTAGACATAGCGGCCGTTTGTTTTTCTGGCTGGCCTTACGCCTTGTATTATGTTGAATAAATCTCTTCTCTTAAGCTTTCTACTGGTAGCTCCTGGGCTAGCACTAGCCCAAACGGGTGCGGAATGGGTAACGACCACTGCCGCCGCGCCCTGGCGCCCCCAGCTGGCGCTGCGCCCGGCAACGACCACCACGAAAGCTGATGTAGAAATCAGTCTGGCTCAGCCGGCCCAAACCATCACTGGCTTCGGCGCCTGCTTTAATGAGCTGGGCTGGACGTCGCTGGCTTTGCTCAAACCCGCCGACCGCGAAACCGTGTTTCGGGAGCTGTTTGCGCCGTGCGTGGGGGCCAATTTCACCATCTGCCGGATGCCGATTGGGGCCAATGACTTCTCGCGCGATTGGTACTCGTACGACGAAACGCCCGGCGACTTTGCGATGCGCAACTTCAGCATTGCCAACGACCGCGAAACGCTCATTCCCTTCATCAAGCAGGCCCAGCGGCAGTACCCGGCCCTGCGTCTGTGGGCCTCGCCCTGGAGCCCGCCCACTTGGATGAAGTACAACCAACACTACGCCGCGGCGGCCGTGCTGCCCGAATACCGCAAGGTATTCCCGACCCTGGCCGACAACGGCCTGCCCGTCGACCGCCAGGGCAAAGAAGGCCATAACCTGTTCATTCAGGAGGATAAGTATTTCACGGCCTACGCGTTGTACTTCAGCAAATTTTTGGCAGCCTACCGCCAGGAAGGCATCAACATCGGCATGGTAATGCCCCAAAACGAGTTCAACTCGGCGCAGGTATTCCCCAGCTGCCCCTGGACGGCCACCGGGCTGGCCCGTTTTATCGGCTACCTGGGGCCGCAGCTCAAATCCTCCCATACGGAGCTGTTCTTCGGCACCATGGAGCGGCCCACCGAAGCGCTGGTCGATACCGTGCTCACTGACCCGCGCAGTGCGCCCTACGTGCGCGGCGTGGGCTTTCAGTGGGCCGGCAAGGGAGCCATTGCGGGCATTCACCGGCGCTACCCGGCGCTGGCGCTCTACCAGAGCGAGCAAGAGTGCGGCGATGGCAAAAACGACTGGAAGTACTGCGTCTATACCTGGGGGCTGCTGAAGCACTACCTCACCAGCGGCGCCAATGCCTATCTGTACTGGAACATCGCCCTCAAGCAAGGCGGTCTGAGCCGCTGGGGCTGGAGCCAAAACTCGCTGGTGACCGTGGATGAAGCCACGCACAGCTACCAGTGGACGCACGAATACTACCTTCTCAAACACTTGAGCCACTACGTATTGCCGGGCGCCAAGCGGCTAGCCACCAGCGGCGCCTTCGACAATGTGCTGGCTTTCCAAAACCCTGACAAAAGCGTGGTTGTGGTGGCGCAGAACGCCGACGCCGCGGCCCGTACCGTCACCATTCGGCTGGGCCAGCGCGTGTTCACGCCGCAGCTGCCCGCCGATTCCTTTAGCACCCTCGTGCTGCGCTAGCATTTCTCTTCATTTCCACTCCGTACTACTATGGTATTCCCCTTACCGAAACGCATACTTCGCCCCGGTTTTGCTGGGTCGGCATCCTTGCGCTGGCTAGCTCTGGCCGCCCTACTCGGTAGCACCGCCCCAGCCCTGGCCCAAACCAAGAGCGCTCCCCAGTTTGGCAAAGCCACCATGAAGGAAGTGCTGGCCGCCCTCACTACCGAGGAAAAAGTGCAGCTGGTGGTCGGCATGGGCTTTTATCCCGCGGGCTTTCCGGAAGGCCTGCTGCCCCCCGGCAACCCCGGCGACCGGGAAGTGCCCGAAAAAGTACCCGGCGCGGCCGGCCGTACCCACGCCATTGCCCGCCTCGGTATTCCATCGCTCACGCTCTCCGACGGCCCGGCCGGCGTGCGCATCGACGCCGTTCGGGGGAAAGACAGCACCAGGACGTACTACGCCACGGCCTTTCCGGTAGCCACGCTGCTGGCCTCGACCTGGGATACGGCTATGGTGCACCGCGTGGGCGTGGCTTTTGGCAGCGAAGTGCGCGACTTTGGCATCGACGTGCTGCTGGCCCCGGGCATGAACATCCACCGTAACCCGCTGGGTGGCCGCAACTTCGAGTATTACTCCGAAGACCCGGTGGTGGCCGGCAACATGGCCGCGGCCTTCGTCAACGGCATCGAGTCGAACGGCGTGGGCACGTCCATCAAGCACTTTGCGCTCAACAACCAGGAGTTTAATCGCATGCAGCTCAACTCGCAGATCAACGAGCGGGCCCTGCGCGAAATCTACTTAAAAGGCTTCCAGATTGCCGTTAAAAAGTCGCAGCCCTGGACGGTTATGTCGTCGTACAACAAAATCAACGGCACGTATACTTCCGAAAGCCCCGACCTACTGACCAGCCTGCTGCGCCAGGAGTGGGGTTTTAAAGGGCTGGTAATGACCGACTGGTACGGTGGCAAAAACGCGGTAGCCCAGCTCAAAGCCGGCAACGACCTGCTGGAGCCCGGCACCGCCGCCCAAACGCAGGCCATCTTGGCGGGGCTCAAAAACGGCCAGCTTACGCCCGCCCAGCTCGATGCGAACGTGACCCGCGTGCTGGAGCTAGTGCTAAAGTCGCCCACTTTCAAAGGCTATAAGTACAGCAGCCAGCCCGCCCTCAAGGCCAACGCCGCCGTGGCCCGCCAGGCCGCCGCCGAGGGGATGGTGCTGCTGCGCAACGAGGCCAAAACCCTGCCACTAGCCCCCGGGCGCAAAGTGGCGATGTTTGGCAACACCGCGTACGAACTTATCGCGGGCGGTACGGGCAGCGGCAACGTCAACCGCGCCTACACCATCTCGCCCGCCCAGGGCCTAAGCAGCGCAGGCTACGCCGTCGATGCTGCCCTGAGCCAGGCTTATGCGCAGCACCTGCGCGCCGAAAAAGCCAAGCTGCCCAAAACCCGCGGCTTGCTCGACCCCGCCCCCGTACTAGCCGAAATGACGGCCGCCGCAGCGCTCATGCAGCAGCAAGCCCAACAGGCCGACGTGGCCCTCGTGACACTGGGCCGCAGTGCCGGCGAAGGTGGCGACCGCCAGGAAGCTGATGACTTCACGCTCAGCGCGGCCGAGCAAGCCCTGCTCAAGCAGGTGGCTACGGCCTTCCACGCACAGGGCAAGAAAGTAGTGGTCGTCCTCAACACCGGCGGCGTGGTAGAAGTAGCGAGCTGGCGCGGCCAGGCCGACGCCATCTTGCTGGCCTGGCAGCCCGGCCAGGAAGGCGGCAATGCCATCGCCGATGTGCTCAGCGGCAAAGTAAACCCGTCGGGTAAGCTCGCCACTACCTTTCCAATGGCTTATAAGGATGTGCCGTACAGCAGCGAGTTTCCGGGCAAAGCGCTGGCTAGCACCGGCGCTGACAATGAGCTAATGGGCCGACCTTCGGAGAATTCTTACCAGGAAGGCATCTACGTAGGCTACCGCTACTACAACACCTTCAAGGTGAAGCCGGCCTACGAGTTTGGCTACGGCCTGAGCTACACCACCTTCACCTACAGCCCACTAAAGCTGAGCGCGCCCTCGCTCACGGGCAGCATCACGGCTAGCCTCAGCGTTACCAACAGCGGCCCCGTGGCGGGCAAAGAGGTGGCGCAGCTCTACGTGCACGCCCCGGCCGGCGCGCTAGCCAAGCCCGAGAGCGAGCTCAAAGCCTTCGCCAAAACCCAGCTGCTAGCCCCCGGCCAGTCCCAAACCCTCACGTTCACCCTCACCGCCGCCGACCTGGCCTCGTACCACACCGCTACCGAAGCGTGGATTACTGACGCGGGCACTTACTCGGTCCGTATCGGCGCCTCAGCGCTCGCCATCAAGCAAGCCGCCACCTTCCAAGTCCCCAAGCAAGTGCTGGTGCAGCAGAGCCGCAAGCTGCTAGCGCCGCAGCAAGCCGTGCCTGAGCTAAGCGTGAAATAGAACATAAACCCGGTAAAAAAGAACGTCATGCCGAGCTTTAGCAAAGCACCTCTACTGGCTAGTAACCCTAGCGGCTACGGTAGAGATGCTTCGCTAAGGCTCAGCATGACGTTCTCTTATCTTTCTATTAAAGGTCAGCTGCTGCTAGCATCTAGAGCAGTTTCACAATCGGTGTACGTGCTAGTTGCACCGTGGACTCTAAAAACTGCTCTAGTTGTCCGTAACGGGCACGCGGGGCTCGTTCGGGTTTGGCTGGGGCACGCCGGCATCTTGTAGTTTCTTCCGGCTGGCAATGAGGCCGATGGTCGCCGCTAGGCCAGTCGCTACGACTACGCCGGCCACCACCGGGTGAATGCTGGCGCGGGTGTAGAGGCTGGTTTTCATGACGTGGCCGGGGTTGTTGCCGTGCACCTTGGCGTGCGGGCCATTGGGGCGGCGTAGCGAGCCGGCGGGGTCCACGGCCTTGGTGCCTTCCTGCTTTTGCTGGGCCACGCCGGTTTTGGCGTTCATCCAGTCGAGCGCGCCGGG
>CAZERY010000084.1:0-12995 GCA_964514915.1 uncultured Hymenobacter sp. | reverse complement strand
CGACCTCGACCTTGGCAAGGTCGCGCTCTACCAACTGAGCTACTCTCGCTTGAGATGTTCGCTGCGGCTAGCGGCGAATGGTGACACAAAGGTAAGCAATGATTTGGGCCAGGCAAGTAGACCCCGCATTTTTTTGCCCTGGGCGCAGGTTTCAGCTTCATTCTCAAGCCGAAATTTTTCGCTGACTACCTCAATCGAGGTCGATGTGCTGCGCTTTCTACAGCAAACGTGGCAGCTTTTTAGGTGGTGGGCTATGGTTATGGCGGAAGTTGTAACGAGGTTTGGTTCGCTAGCTGAAACCGGATGAGGATGATTGCCGGCAGCCAGCTACTGTTGAGCTATTTTTTTGGCTGAGCAAAATCCAGATGATAAGAGGAGGCCGTAGGTGGGTCATACGCTCACTTCCTCTTTTCCTTTTCCATGAAATTTTCCTTTTTATCACTCGCCCTTCTGGCCCTGCTAGGCACCGCCAGCATCCAGTCGGCTTCGGCCCAGCAGGCCAAAACCGTAATGGTAGGCGGCGCCCCGATGTACCCCACGAAAAACATCGTGGAAAACGCCGTTAACTCGAAAGACCACACCACGCTGGTAGCTGCTGTGAAAGCCGCTGGCCTCGTCGAGACCTTACAAGGCCCCGGCCCTTTCACCGTATTTGCCCCCACCAACGAGGCATTTGCTGCGCTGCCCGCCGGCACGGTTGACAACCTGCTGAAGCCCGAAAACAAGGCGACTCTGACTAAAATACTGACCTACCACGTAGTAGCGGGCAAAATGACGTCGGCTGACCTCATGAAGGCCATCAAGGACGGCAACGGCAAGGCTACCCTTAAGACCGTGAGCGGCGGTACCCTGACGGCTATGATGAAAGGCAAAACCATTGAGTTGAAAGACGAAAAAGGTGGCATCTCAACCGTTACCATCGCCGACGTAATCCAGAGCAACGGGGTAATTCACGTAGTGAATAAAGTGCTGATGCCCTAAGCATTGCGCCCAGCGCTCTTTTTTCAAGCCCCATTGGCCGTTCGGCTAATGGGGCTTTTTGGTAGCTGTTTTTTGCGGCGATAGCCAGCGGGCTAGGCACGGCGGGCCCGCCCGGTGATGTTGGGAGCTGGGCACAAAACTGGGCCGCCGCCGTAGCTTGGGGCATGAAAACCGGATATTGGGGGTGGCTAGCCGCTCCATCTTTTGTAGTAGCCGCTGGCTTACTCCTAACCAGCTGCGACTCGACGCCGCGCGAGCGCCAGGCGATCGTGCGCCAGGGAATGACCAAGCTCGATACGGCTGCCCGCAACTCGGGCCGCACCTTGCAGCGGGTGGGCCGGCAGGTAGCCCGCTTCGATTCGGCCAACCAGGCTCGGCGGGCGGTGCCCCTGGCGGCGCGTAAGCAGCAGCAGATGGACCAGCAGCTACTCGGAGGCTACGCCGACCAGGTGGCTAGCCTCACGCCCGCCACTATTGCGGGAGCATATGAGCAGTTGCTGCGCGCTACTCGCGTGCGCCGCGTGGGCTGGCAGGCGCGCGACTGGGACTACGCGCAGGCTACCTACCGGCGCCTCAATACCCAGCTGGCGCGCATTCGCCTTGACCTGCCGGCCCGCGACGAGCTGCGCATTCGGGCGTGGCAGGCCGAGTTTGCCACGCTACGGGCTAGCCGCACGGCGAAAGACCTACAAGCTGCCACCAAAAAGCGCTAGGCACCGTTAGTGCTTCAGGGCGAAGCTGCGGGTTGGCCCGCGCATTACTTACGCTATTGCCTGCCTCCTCTCCTCATGGCTGCGGATTCTACGACTTCCAATTCAGAAAACATCATTGTGCTCGACTCGTTTTACGAGCCGCTGGCCGCGCACCTGGCCCGTACCAAGCTGGAGGCCGCGGGCATTCCGTGCTTTCTGACGAACGAAAACCTGGTGTCGCTCAACCGCATGTACAGCCCCGTAGCGGGGGGAGTGCGGCTGCACATCTACCAGCGCGATGCCGCCCAGGCCGCCGAGGTACTGCGCGAGCCGGTAGTGATGCAAGCCACCCGCGGCGGGCTCGCCGACCCGCCACTCGCTAGCAGTGAGGCGGCCGTGGCTACCCAGCCCTGCCCCCGCTGCGGCTCGAACGACGTGGCCTACGATGCCGCGGCCGAGCCCGGCGCGGCCCACTGGTTCGTAGCGCTGCTATCGCGGCTGCGGCGCTATCCGCTGCAAGGCCGGGCCCACCACTGCTTTCACTGCGGGCTCAATTTTTGAGGAAGCGCGGCAGGCATTGCCAACTTTTTGGGCGCGGCGGGCTTTTAAGCTTGCATGGAAAAAGACTCGAAGAAAGTAGCGCTCATCACGGGAGCCAATAAGGGCCTGGGCCTCGAAATAGCGCGCCAGCTGGCCCAGCAAGGCATAGCGGTAGTGCTGGGCGCGCGTCATGGCAAGGCCGAGGCGCCCGCTGCCGACCTGCGCGCTCAGGGCTTCGACGCCCACGCCGTGGAGCTCGATGTGACCAGTGCAGCCAACATTGCCGCGCTACCGCAACTTTTGCAGGACACCTTTGGCCGCCTCGATATTTTGGTCAACAATGCCGGGGTGCAGCTCGACCAGGGCTTTGAGGTGAGCCCCGATACCTTACGCCAAACGTATGAGACGAATGTTATTGGTCCTTACGCTATTACGCAGGCGCTCTTGCCGTTGTTGCGGCAGTCACCGGCCGGGCGTATCGTCAACCAGAGTAGTATTTTGGGTTCGCTCACCACGATTAGCCAGGGGCAGGGCGGCAGCTGGGCCACGCCGGGCTACACTTCCTCCAAGGCCGCGCTCAATATGCTGACAGTGGTACTCGCGCAGCACCTGGCCGGCACCAGCATCAAGGTAAACGCCGCGCACCCCGGCTGGGTGAAAACCGACCTAGGCGGCGACAACGCACCGCTCGACGTACGCGAAGGCGCCCAAACCGCAGTGCGCCTGGCGCTGCTGCCTGCCGATGGCCCCACGGGCGGGTACTTCCACGGCGCCGAGCATTTGCCTTGGTAAAGTAACCTTAGCTGATCATCAATCTCGACCCAACGGCTGTCCTGACTCTTGGGCAGGAGTTGGCCTAGACCCCGGCGGCCCGGCTATTTGTCAGAGTAACGTTGCGGCCTTATGCTGAAGCGGCTGGGAAGTCTGGGTACGGGCGGTAGGTATGCGGACTGGGTAGCCCGCGTATGCTCTCGACCGGCCGCTGGCTACAACGTGCGCGCAACTGGCAGGCATCTCTCTACCGCGTTTGCAAACTGCACCAAAAACTTGTTTTCACCTGCTTCAGCGCTGCCGCACGGCTGCCCGGCGCGCGCGGCGATGTCCCCGGGCCGGCTTGGCCCGCGACACCGTCACGGGCAGCGGCGCCTTGGCCAGCCGGGCGCGCTCCTGCAGCCAGTCACGCAGGTAGTTCAGGCCTTGGGGCGAGAAGGTGGCCTGGCGCTCGCCGTTGATGATGGGCCACTGCGTCATGTCAGATTGAAACAAGTGGTTGACGCCCGCCAGGCGATGCGCCTCCACGGACTGGTGCGCCCGGCGCAGGCCCTTCTGGAGCGCCGACAGGTTGCGGCCCGCCGATACTTGCAAGTCGGCCGTACCATTGAGTAGCAACACGGAGCACTTTACCTGGGCCAGGCGACTGGCTGGGTCAAAGTCGATAAAATAGCGCGACCAGGGTGAGGTCAACTGCTCGGCGCGGGCGCGGGCCATAGGCTCATCGATGCCCGTGTTGGTGCTGCGCAGCAGAGCTATTATTTTGGTGCGAGCGGCGGCGGTATTGGGGGTTTGGCGCAGGGCTTCTAGTACTTGGTCGTAGAGGCTCTGGGCCGCTTTTACCTGCCCACCATCGGCGCCAATGAGGCGCAGTATTTCGCCTTGCTGGCGCTTGAGCACTTCACGACCCGACTGCCCATAACCCGCCAACGACGCCACAAACGCGGGCCCGCCCGGCGCCTCGGTAGCCGCCAGCAGCGCTACGTTGGCGCCTTCGCCGTGGCCGATGAGCCCTACCTGCTGCGGCGCAATGAGTGGCTGACTGCGCAGGTAGGCCAGCGCGGCCCGGGCGTCGGTCACCAGATCGGCGGTGGTGGCGTGGGCATAGTCGCCGCTCGACTTGCCCACTCCCCGGTCGTCGAAGCGCAGCACCGCAATGCCGCGCCGCGTCAGGTAATCGGCCAGAATACCAAACAGGTGATAGCCTTGCAGCTCCGAGTCGCGTTCCTGCGGCCCCGAGTCGGAGAGCAGCGCCACGGCCGCAAAGGGCCCTTCGCCACTCGGCACCGTGAGCGTGCCGCTGAGTTTATCCTTACCTGACGGGTTGCTAAACGTTACTTCCGACTCGCGGTAAGGGGGCGTCAGGCGCAGCTTTTTAGTGGCCTGCGCAGCAATGGGCGCCATATTGCGCACTAGTTCGAGCGGCGTAGTAAGGCCTGGCTGCTGCCAGATGCCGCTAAACTTAGCCCCGTTGGCCAGCACCTTGCCCTCGAAGCGGCTCCCAGCCTGCTCGATGAGTAGCCTTAGCTTATCATCCTTCAGCTCTACCTCTACCGGCATCCGATGGATGCGTTGCTGGGGCACATCCAGGGCGGCGTAGTATGTGCCATTACTAAGTGGCACGATGGTGACTAACAGCGTAAGGGTGCCCCCAGGTACTTTGAGCGAACCCTGCCACTGCCCACTCAGGCGGGGTGGCTCACTAGCCCACGTGGCCAGCGAAAAAACTAAACTTACTGCTACTAAGAAAAATAAAAATTTCCGCATAAAATGGCATACTGCAAAGAGCTTAAAACACGCTCTTCGTAATACTCTGCAAAATACTAATTGCAGCTCATTCAACCCGCAAAACGTCCTCTTGCCCAGTTAATAAATCTGTCTATTTCTTCACCTACCACTTAATTTAAGGCAGCTTGCTCATTAGATGAATGCTACTTATTGCGAGTAACGAAAGACTGGCAACGCGTTTTCTGACACTTGCAAAAGTGCTAACCACTGGGTCCTTAGCCCACCCAGGGCTACCAAGACCTTGCTGGCCTTGGCCAGAGGTTTTACGTAAGCTCTGGTACCTAACCTAGTCTAAATAATCCTCTCCCAAATGGCTACTGCTAAGTCTAACACCCCCGCCCCACCCCAGCGCCCGACTGCCCAAGACATGAAGGAGCACGCCCAAAAGCTGCCCTACCCGGCCAAGCAGGCCGACATGAAGTTTCAACCCCAATCTAGCCTGGCAGCCTACCGCGCTGCGGGCAAGCTCGAAGGCAAGGTGGCCCTCATCACGGGGGCCGACTCGGGTATTGGCCGGGCCGTGGCCATCGCGTTTGCCAAGGAAGGGGCCGACGTGGCCATTCTCTTTAATGAAAACCAGGAGGACGCCGCCGAAACCAAGCGCCTCGTGGAGCTAGAGCAGCGCAAATGCCAAGTGCTTCAGCTCGATGTGCGCGATCGGGAGCAGGCTTTTCAGGCCGTGCGCCTGGTGCGGGCCGAGCTGGGCGACCTAAACATCTTAGTCAATAATGCCGCCTTCCAGATGGCGCAGGAGAAGTTTGAGGACATCCCCGAGGCTCAGATTCGGCGCACGTTCGACACCAATATTTTGGGGTATATGTGGATGGCCCAGGCCGCCATTCCGCACTTCCAGGCTGGAGACTGCATCATCAATACGGGTAGCATTGTGGGCATCGTGGGTATTCCGCTGCTCGTCGATTATGCCTGCACCAAGGCTAGCATTCACGCATTTACCAAGTCGCTGGCTTTGTACCTGGGCGAGCGCAACATTCGGGTGAACTGCGTGGTGCCGGGGCCCGTCTGGACGCCCAACATTCCGGGCACTATGCCGCTCGCCGAAATTGAGAAGTTTGGCCACGAAGTAGCGCTTAAGCGCCCTGGCCAGCCCGAAGAGTTAGCTCCTGCCTATGTGCTGCTAGCCTCGCAAGATGGCTCATTTATGACCGGCGCGCTCGTGCACGTAACGGGCGGCAAGCTCAGCAGCGATGACTAAGGCCCTAGACCACTTCTGCTTGATTCGGCTGCTACCTAAACTAACCTGGTAGTGGTTTTTACGTTTCTTAAAACAAGGGCGCGTCTTCGCTGCTATAATGGTTGTAAACTGCCCATTATATAGTCCCTTTCGCACTAAGAAGCCATGAATTCTGAGCAATTGCTGCCGACCGACCACGTGTCGGCGGCTACCCGGGCGGCCCTCACGCAACGCCTAGCCGCTACCGAAGCAGCCTACCAGCCGCAGTTTTTGGCGCCCGAAACCTTCCGGTTGCTCATCGCAGTAGCGGCCCGCATTTTTCCGCAGCCCGAACGCCCCGTGCCCATTCCACTAGCGCCTTCGGTAGATGATCGCTTGGCCAAGGGCGCCTCCGATGGCTGGCGCTACGATGCCCTGCCGCCCGACCGGGAAACTTACCGCCTGGGCCTGGGCGGCATTGAGCAAATAGCTAACAATTTGTTTGTCAGTGCCTTTGAGCAACTAGCCACCGATCAGCAAGATACTATTATCCAGGCTTTGGCAGCGGGCAATCCACCCGGCGAGGTATGGCAGACGCTCCCCGCTAACCGGTTTTTCGAAGAAATGCTAGCCGAGCTGACCGAAATCTACTACGCTCACCCCTGGGCGCAGGATGAGATCGGCTATACGGGCTATGCCGACTTGCCCGCTTGGTCGAAAATCGGGCTCAACGAAAAGGAGCCGCGCGAACAGTAAGCGCTCGCTAGCAAGTGGGGTTGCCCTAGTGGTACTCGCTACCCAGCACCCTTGTGCGCTGCGCGTGGCCGCTTAGCCTAGTAGTCGCATCTCATTCATTTATAACTCGCTACACTTACGATGCCCGACGAAGAAATCGCCGAAGAAGAGGTGGTCACTCCTCTCGAAAATACCGTGCAAGACCCGTTATTGCGCGAGATTTTAGCCGAAAATCAGGAAATAAGCAGCTCACTGCAAGAGCAGCCCCAGCCCCTTACTCCTCCAATGGAAGAAGTTGACTGCGTGGTCATTGGCCTCGGCGCCGGGGGAGCACCACTACTAGCCCGCCTGGCCAAAGCCGGGCTAAAAGTAGTGGCCTTGGAAGCCGGGCCGTGGCACAACCCCGAAAAGGAGTTTGCCACCGATGAGCGGGCCCAAGCTTTTCTGTTTTGGAATGATGAGCGGCTGGCAGCGGGCCAAGACCCGCTGGCAATGGGGCGCAACAATTCGGGCACGGGTGTGGGTGGCTCCACCCTGCACTACACGGCCTACACACCGCGGCCCCTGCCCGATGACCTGCACCTCAAGCGCGACTTTGGTAAGGGCGAAGACTGGCCGCTGGAGTACGGCGACCTAGCCCCGTATTTTGAGGAGCTGGAGCAATTTCTGGGTATTTCGGGCCCTACGCCTTACCCCTGGGGCCCCGACCGCCCCCAAGGCTACCCACTGCCCCCGCTACCGCTCAATAGTGCGGCCCAGCTAATGGCCCGCGGCGCGGAAAAGATGGGCATCCGCACCTCGCCCGCTGCCAATGCCGCCTTGTCGGCCCCGTTCTACCAGGCGGAGGTAGGGTGGCGCCAGGCTTGTACCAACCGCGGCTTTTGCCAAGCAGGCTGCTCTAACGGGGCCAAGTCGAGCATGGATGTCACCTTTATTCCGCTGGCAGTAAAGTACGGGGCCGATATTCGGCCCAATAGCTTCGTGACGGAGATTGAGCGCGACACCCGCGGCCACGTGGTGGCCGTGGTGTATACGCAAAACGGCCAGACGCACCGCCAGGCTTGCCGCCACCTCTTTTTGTGCGGCGGGGCAGTCGAGACGCCTCGCTTGCTGCTGCTCAATGAACTAGCCCTCACCAGTGGCCAAGTGGGCCGCAACCTGATGGCGCACACCGGCATTCAGGTGTGGGGCACTTTCCCCGAGCAAGTGCGCCCTACTAAAGGCATTCCGGGCGGCCTGATTTCGCAGGATACTCACCGGCCCAAAGACGCCGATTTTGCGGGTGGCTATTTATTGCAAAGCATTGGCGTGATGCCGGTTACGTTTGCCAGCCAGGTAGCCCGTGGCCGTAAGCTTTGGGGCCAGCCGCTGCGCGAGTATTTGCGGCAGTTCAACCACATTGCAGGCATCAATATTTTGGGAGATTGCCTGCCTCACGCCGACAACTTTATTGAGCTGAGCGAAGAGCTGGATGCCCGGCAGCTACCCAAGCCGCGCATGTACTTTACGGCCCAAGAAAACGAAGTGCGCATGACGGCCCACGCCGAAAACATCATGCGCGGCATCTGGGCGGCCGCTGGCGCTACCGACATTTGGTCTTTTGGCCGCTATGCCCACGTGATTGGCACGGCCCGCATGGGCCTGAGCGGCGACGATGCCGTGGTAGACCGAGATGGCCGCGCCTTCGATGTGCCCAACCTGTACATCTGCGACAACTCGGTGTTTCCCAGCGCGCTTAGCGTTAATCCGGCCTTAACGATAATGGCCCTCAGCCTGCGCACCGCCGATAACTTTTTGAAGCGGCAGCAGCGGCGCGACCAATAAAATGCAGTGGTTGATGATTACTGGCTAATGGGCTTTTTCCTGAGATCGCTACCCAAGAAAAATGCCGTTCCTTTTGATAATTAACCGTATTAGCTAACCACTAATTAGCAAAAATGAAATCTTTCCTCACCAACATAAAAGACCATTTCGGCGGCAATTACGAGGGCGATCAGTTTGGCGGCGCCAGCGGGCACAATGGCAGTGGCATGCCCACCGGGCTGCCCAACAACTTCATGTTTGCCACCGGTATCGAGTGCAGCTATCCGACTATCGACCACGGCAAAACGCGCCGCGACCTGCTGGCCGAGTGCGACCACTACCACCGGTACAAAGAAGACTTGAGGCTGGTTAAAGAAATGGGTCTCAAGGTGCTGCGCTATGGGCTACCTTACTACAACATCCAACAAGGCCCTGGTAAATACGACTGGGAATTTGCCGATTTGGCGATGAAGGAGATCAAGCGGCTGGGTATTACGCCCATCCTCGATCTAATGCATTTTGGCGTGCCCGACTGGCTAGGCAACTTTCAAAACCCCGAGCTGCCCGTCTACTTCGCGGAGTACTGCGAAGAGGTAGCCAAACGCTACCCCTGGGTGCGCTACTACACACCGGTAAATGAGATTTACGTCACGGCCAAGTCGAGCGCCAAAGACGGCCTGTGGAATGAGCAGCTCAAAACCGATAGGGGCTTTGTAACGGCACTCAAGCACACCGTGGCCGCCAGCATTATGGGCACGCAGCTCATTGCCAAGCACCGGCCCGACTGCGTGATTGTGCAGAGCGAATCGGCGGAGTTTATCCACGAGCTGCGGGCCGAACGCACGGCCGCCGTACAGCTGGAAAACAAGCTGCGCTTTGCCTCACTGGACTTATTGTACGCCCACCAGCCCGATGGTGAAGTTGTCAACTACTTCTACGACAATGGCATGACGCGGCGCGAGTACGACTGGTTTATGGCCGGTGAGCCGCCCGGCTACCAGGTAATGGGCAACGACTACTACGGCCGCAACGAAAAAATAGTACTGCCCAATGGGCAAGTATGCACCAGCATGGACGTGCTGGGCTGGTCGACCATCACCCACGATTATTACCAGCGCTACAAAAAGCCGGTAATGCACACCGAAACCAACGTGTTTGATGCGCAGGAAGCTCCTACCTGGCTCTGGAAGCAGTGGGCCAACATCCTGCGGCTGCGCCAGGAGGGAGTGCCCGTGCTGGGCTTTACGTGGTACTCGCTCATCGACCAGCTCGATTGGGATACGGGGCTGGCCCAGAAAAACGATACCGTGAACGCCTGCGGCCTGTTTGACCTCGACCGTAAGCCCCGCCCCGTGGCCGAGGCGTACAAGATGCTGCTCCAAGAGTATGGCCAGATTACCATTGTGCCCCACGGCGAGCTCTTTGAAGTGACCGCCCGCCCGGCTACGTTGAAAGTAGAAGTATAACCATTTTTTATGGTATCTTGCTGGCTAGGTAACCGAAAAATACGCTACGGTTACCTAGCCATTTTTTTGTAAAAAAGCAGCCGCCAGCTAGTTGCGCTTAGCTTTTGGCAGCTTCGCAATTAACTGGCAAAATGCGGGCTGGAACCACTTGCTCCCCATCGCACTTTGCGTAACTTGCGGGCGTATCCCCTGTACCTCGCCCGCATCGCAATAGTTTTATGAAACTTATCGTTCCGTTGCTGCTGCTGGCCTTCTTGCTGAACAGCCAGCTAGCAACAGCCCAACGTATTATCCTCAGCGGGCAGGTGGTAGAGGCTGCTTCGGGCGAGCCCGTCCCGTTCGCGTCCCTGTTTATTCCGAAAACCAGCACCGGCGTTACGGCTGACCTGGACGGCAAGTTTAAGATGGCCGTTACGGGCTCGCCCGATTCGCTGGCGGTATCGGCGCTGGGGTTTGTGACGCAACGCCGGCGCCTGACCGATGAGCCGCAGCAAACCATCCTTTTTCGCCTCAAAAAAGGCGGCGGCGTGGCGCTGACCGAAGTAATAATAAGCTCGCGCCAACCCGAAAACCCGGCGTTTCGCATTTTGCGGGAGGTGCAGCGGCACAAGCCCGAAAACGAGCGTACTGCGCTCGACGCGGCCGATTTCGACGCTTACAACCGGATTGAAGTTAGCCTATCCGACATCCCGAAGGCCCTGGCCAACCGCAAAGTCGTAAAGGATATGCGGGCGCTGGCCGTGCGCCGGGGGGCCGCTGCCGCCGCCGACCCCGATGCTCCCCTGCCTTTGTTTGCCTCGGAAGTAGGCTCCAAAGTGTACTTGAAATACGGGCCGCCGCTGCGCCGCCGCGAAGACATCTTGCACAAGCAGATGCGCGGTGCCGGCCCGCGCGAAGGCTCGGTGCTAAGCCAAATGCTGGGGTCTAACTTCCAGAACTTCGACTTCTACCCCAACTGGCAAAATATTCTGGGTAAAGACTTTATCTCGCCTATTTCGGCCGGAGGGCGCCTTGCGTATGACTATACGCTGCAAGACTCCGTGCTGGTGGGCCAGGATTTTTGCTACAAGATCGCCGTGGCTCCCAAGCGGGAGCACGATCTGGCCTTTACCGGCACTATCTGGATTACGACCAGCCAGTACGCGCTGCGGCGTATTGAGGTAGTGGCCAGTGAGAAAGCTAACCTCAATTTTGTGAGCGACCTCCGCATTTCGCAGGAGCTTACCTCACCCAGCCAGGGGCCGGGCCTGCCCGTGCGCACCCGCCTAGTGCTGGCCGTGCGCCCCGGCGATAAGCAAGCGGCCATGCGGGTGCGCTTTACTACGCTCAATTCCAACTTTATTCGCAACCCCCAGCACGAGGGCGGCTTCTACGACCTGCCCGTGGTGTCGTCGGTATTGGAGCCCGATGCTAATTCGGGAGCTAGTGGCCTGGCCGGCGGCCTATTGCCGCAGGGCGGCACGGCCGAGGGCTACTTTGATAAGAACCGGCCCGACACGCTCAGCCTGAGTGAGCGCCAAACTTTTGCCGTGCTCGACTCGGCCCGCAACCTGCCTTCGGTGCGCAGCACCCTCGACTGGATCGACTTGTTTATCAATGGCTACAAGCGCGTGGGCGGCGACAATAGCAAGATCGAGCTCGGGCCTATTCTCAATACTTTTTCGCTCAACAATTTTGAGGGCGGGCGCTTCCGGCTTGGCTTCCGCACTACCCCATTTTTTAGCCACGACTGGGTGTTGCAGCCCTACGTGGCCTACGGCACCCACGATGGGCGCTTTAAGTATGGCGTGCGCGCCAACTACATCGCGGAGCGGCGGCACTGGACCGTATTTGGTGGCGAATACCGCCACGACGTGGAGCAGTACGCGCTGCTCGACAACGATTTTTTGCCGGATAACAACCTCTTTACCGCGGCTTCACGGTGGGGGCGCTTCCGCGAAGGGCTGCCTATCATGCGCGATTTGTCGCTGGTTAGCGTGCAACGCGACTTATTCCACGGCTTCACCCAAACAGCTATGCTGCGCTACCAGAACAGTGTGCCGCTGTTTCAGGTAATGACCCAGCCCCGGCCGGGGGCCGGCCCTACCGAAGCCACGCCCGACCGCCTGCGCCAGACGGAGCTGGTACTGGAGTCGCGCTACGCCCCCGACGAGAACATGGTGCAGGGCGAAAACCGCCGCCGGGCTATCGGCCTCAAGCGCTGGCCGGTTTTCACGTTTCGCTACACGTTTGGCTCGCTCGGCTGGTTCCGGGGCAGTAATATATATAACAAGTACAACCTGCTCATGACCCACAGCCTGTCGGCGGGCCACTTGGGCCGGCTCAACTACCGGGTAGAAGGCAGCTACATCCCCTCCCAAGTGGCGTACTTGATTTTGAAAACGCCGCTGGGCAACCAAACGCCCTTCTACAACGCCAACTCATTCAACCTGCTCAATTACTTTGAGTTCGTGACTGACCGCTCGGCCTCACTACGCCTCGACCATCACTTTGAGGGGGCCATCTTCAATTATATCCCGGGCGTACGGGCCCTAAACTGGCGCCTGGTGGCTACCGCCAACATCCTGTACGGAGGCCTGACTACTGGCAACCAGTACTCGCCTATCGACCAACACGGCAACCAGTTTTTGCTGCCCTCGCTCGGTAAGGCGCCTTACATAGAGCTGGGCTACGGCGTCGAAAACATCTTCAAGTTTATCCGGGTCGACTTCATTCACCGGGCTACTTACCGCAATGCGGCACCTACGGTGCGCAACGGCCCGGCCCCACCCAACTTTGGCGTGAAAGTAGGTGCGCAGTTCCGCCTGTAAAGCGAAGCTTACTACCGCTAGAAGCTAGCAGGGACTGGCTACGGCAACTACCGTAGCCAGTCCCCTTTTTTAAGGTGACAACGGTTCTCAGGCTGGTGGAACAGGGGTAGCAGCGAAGTAGTGAAAAACCGATGGCTTACTCCAAAAAAATACCCCCGCTTGGTCAAGCGGGGGTAGTAAGCGGATGTAGCCACGAGCAGATTCGAACTGCTATCAAGCGTTTAGGAAACGCCTATTC
>CAZERY010000083.1:0-13153 GCA_964514915.1 uncultured Hymenobacter sp. | reverse complement strand
TACTGACCCGCAAATTTCATATTATCGACTCGCAACCTACTTCGTGACGAGTATACAATGCCCCCACTCCGGGCGGAGTGGGGGCATTGTAGTTAAGCCTGAGGCCTAAAACCTACAGCTTGCTCAGGCGCTGCGTGAAGTTTACTGCCGAGCCGGTGCTGCTAGTGCCGCTAAGACGTACCTGATAAGTGCCGGCCGCCAAGTCGCTTAGGTCAAGGATATGGAGAATGCCGCCCTGCAAGGCGGCTTCGCGCACTACCTGGCCGAGCAAGTTGGTCACTACAAAGGTGTAAGTACCAGAAGACAAGCTATTAAGATCGAGCTGGGCCTTGGCCCCGGCGGGGTTGGGATACAAACTCAGGTCGGCCGCGGTGAAGCGCACCGCACGCACGGGCGAGTACCTGCTGGTGCCATCCAGGTCTACTTGCTGCAAGCGGTAGTAGAGCAGGCCGGTGGTTTGCGCAGCGGCGTTCAGGTCGGTGTAGGCATAGGTAGTCGCAGTGGTCTTGCTGCCCTGCCCTGCCAGGCGGCCGATGGCCACGAAGCTGGTACCGTCTAGGCTGCGCTCAAGGGTGAAGTGGTCGTTGTTCTGCTCCGAAGCCGTTAGCCAGCTTAGCTTGGCGTCGTGGCCCTGGGCTTGGACGTCAAACTGCACCAGGGTCACGGGCAGCGGGTTGGCCGAGAAAGTGAACTGAGCCAGCACCGTGTTGGTGCCGCCGTAGAGGTCAGTGGTCACGACGTTGAAGTAGTACGTCGTGGAGGAAGACGTGACCGGCAGCTTGGTGTAGTCGGCAACGAAGAACTGCCCCGTGGTCGAGTTGAGGCTTACCCCAGCCGGCAGGATATTGTTGACGTTCTGGCTGGGGCCGGTGGCGGCCAGCACCGCATTGGCGCTGGTGGTAGCCAACCCATTGCTCACGCCGGTGCCGCTGTTCACGAGCTGGCCGGTGGCCGGGTCGTAGAGCTGACCGCTGCTGCTGTAGAGTGCCCCGTTAGGGTCCATGACGTAAGCCAGCACGTCATTATTCTGGTAGGCAGGCTTCGCCGCCGTAGTGGTGTAGAACGAATTGGTATCGGAGCCGACCGGCACCAGGTATAGCGCTGCATTGGAAATTGCGCCCATATTGTCGGTGGCCAGGTAGCTGAACGTGGCGTTGCCTACGTAGTCCCTCGCCGGCTGGAAACGCAGGTTGTTGCTGTCCGTCAAGCTCAGCACCTGGTTGGCCTGCACTAGCGCGTTGCTGCTGCCATTCCAGAGGTACAGCATCCCCTGGGCAGTGGTGGGCAAGCTCAGCACCGTGTAGCTGGCCAGCGCGGCCGTGCCCTGAGCCACCGCCGAGAACGGAGCAATGGGCAGCGGCGCGGCGGCCGTGGTGCCCTCCGGCGCTTGCAGCGTATTCACCACATTGTGGGCAATGGGAGCCGGGCTGGCAATGGTAGTTGGCTGGGTGGCCGTGGCCGCAGCCACCGTGCCGGGGCCGGTGGCCAAGAGGTTGCCCGCCACTGTAAACGAGCTACCCGCCGCGCCCGGCGCCGTGAAGCTCAGCGTATTAGTGACGGTATTGGCGCTGCCCGGCTGGAGTAATGGGGGCAGCGTCAGCGTCAGCACTCCGTCGCTGGGCACGGTGGTTGCCACGCCGTTCACTAGCAGGCCGGTAGCCCCGGCGGGGATAGTTACGGTCTGCATGGGGTTGGTAGCCGCCGAGAGGCCGGTTTCGGTCGAGGTCACTAGGTAGCTCACCGTAGCGCCGGCCGGGACTTGGGTTGCGCCGCTCACGGTGGTGGCCAAGGTAGCGCTGGGCGTGATAGTCAGGCGCTGGGTGGCCAGGTTGTTGTTTAGGTTAGCGTCGGCTTCGGTGCCCGTGGCGCTGGCCAGCGCCACGAGCGGCCCGCTACCGGGGGCCTGGCTGATGGCGATGGCGTAGCTCAGCACCTGCCCGGCCGTGGTGTTCTGTACGGCCGGCAGCGTCAAAAGGCCGCTCACGTTGTCGTAGCTCGCGTTGATGGCGGTGCCGCCCACGCTCACCACCACGGTGCCCGTACCGCTGGTGAGGCCCGGCACCAGTTGTACGAAGAGCAGGAGGCTGCTGCCTATGCTGGGGCTGGTCACGGTCAGGGCCAGGTTGATGGGGCTACCTGCTGCTATGGTCGAACCAGTGACTGCCTCCAGGGCCACTTGCAGGTCGTTGCTGGTACTGCCCGCCGAAATGATGCTTGGCTGAACCATCGAGGTATTATTGCTCGGGAAGAAGTCGGTGATGCCGCCCACCGTGGTCGTGGCCGTGGTGGTGAGCGTGCCCTGGTAGCCCGAGGGTAGTCCGAAACTGATGGTATTCACCGCTGCCGAAGCCGACCCGGCCGCCATGCCGGTCAGCGTGGGGAAAGTCACGAGGCCCGACGTAGTGGGGCTCACGCTGGAGTTGTTCGAGTCGTAGGTCGTGCCGTCGAAGTAGGTATACACCCCGTTGCTCACGCTAGTCGCCGCCTGGCCGTTAAGTAGCACCGTGGTCAGGCCAGTGGGCAAACTCACCGTGGTGGCCACGCTAGGCGCGGTGCTGGGGCCGTTGTTGTAGGTCGTCACGCCGTAGGTGATGAGGCTGCCCGGCTGGGTTTGGCTGGCCCCGGTCAGGATAACCTGCACGTCGGTAGCCGGCAGCAGGGTAGTAGTCACGCCCACGCTATTATTGGTGGGGTTGCTGTCGGGCGAGGCCGCCGTGACTGCGGCCGTTGCCGAGAGGTTCACGTTGCCGTTGGCCGGAGCTAGGTAGCTCACGGTCAAAGATGTCGTATTAGCACCGGGCGCCAGGCTAGCCACAGTGGGTAGGGTAAGACGGCCGGTAGCGGCGTCGTAGGTGATGGCCGCCGCGCCAGTACCGTAGCTCGCCACGGTGCCGCTCACGGTGGTGGGCGCGCTGCCGTTGAGCAGCAGCGGACTTACGCTGCCGATGGGCAAGCCCGCCGGCAAATCAAGCGTCTGGCCGATGGCCGTGGCTAGGCCCGGCCCGTTGTTGCTGGTGGTTAGGGTATAGGTTAGGCTCTGGCCCGCCAGCACCGTTGAGGGCCCCACGAGCTGAGCCACCACGTCGGCACTGGCCGGCACCGTAATGAGGCTGGTAGCCGTGTTGTCGGCCGGGATATTATCCGGCGAGGATGTAAGCACAGCGGCCGTGGCCGGCACCACGCCACCAGTGGCCGGCACAGTGAAGCCGATGGTGTAGCGCTGGTTGCTGGCCACGCCCGGCGCCTGGCTGGCTACCGTGGGCAGCGTCACGAGGCCGGTGCTGCTATCGTACGCGTTGCTGAGGGTAGCCGAGTTATTGGATACCGTTACGCCCGTTAGGCCCGGCGGCAGCAGCACGGTGGTTTGTACACCCGTGGCCGGGTTAGGGCCGTTGTTGCCCTGCGTAACGGTGAACGAGCCACTGCCCCCTGGAGCCACGTTGGCGCTGGCCGGAGCAATGGTCACAAATACATTGGCTAGGTCACCAGCGCTGGCGCTCACGGCCGTGGCGGCCGAAGCCGTGTTAGTAGTCGTGTCGTTATCATTCGGGGCCGTCACCGTCGCGCCTACCGAGTAGTTGGCGCTCGGCGCAGTGAAGCTGACCGTCTGGCTTACCGACTGCCCAGCGCTCAGCGCCGGCAGGTTCGGAAATGTCACCGTGTAGCCCGCGCCCACCGAGCCGGTAATAACCCCGTTGCCGGTCACGAACACATTGGTAGCTCCGGCCGGTACGCTCACCGTCTGCCCCACGTTGGGGGCGGGCGAGGGTAAGCTGGCGCTACCCAGGTTAGTGGTCGTTACCACGTAGGCCACTTGGTTGCCGGCCGTAGCCGTGGCCGGCCCACTGATAGTAGTGGTCACGTCGTACAGCAGGTTGGTCTGGTTGGTCGTAGTGGCCGTGTTGTTTGCGGTTTGACCGCCTTCGCTGGTGCTGGTGCTGATGGTGGCCGTGGCCGTCACGGGGGCGGCTACCGGCTGCGTGTAGCCGATGGTCGAACTAAAAGTAGCGCCGTTAGCCAGCGAGCCCGGCGTGGCAGTGCTGTAGGCACTGTAAGTCACGAGGCCAGTAGTGGCGTTGTAGCTACCGGCCGTGCCGTTAGGGAAGGTCACATCGCTCAGGCCTACCGGCAGTTGCACAGTGGCTACCACGCCATCGGCCTGCACGGGGCCAGTCAACGCCTGATTGGAAAAAGTCACGGTAAATGTGCCTTGCGCGCCGGCATTCACTGGCCCATTGCCCGTAATGACGGCCAGCACGTCGGCGGCCACGATGATGGGCTGGTTAGGGCCAAACTCGGAGGTGCCGTAGGCGGGCAGGTAAGCCGTCGCCGTTAGCGATCCTGTGATGGCCGTGCCCGTCAGGGGCGGCAAGTTGGCGAGCACCGTCAGCTGCCCACTAAACAGGCCGCTGCCATCGCAGGAGAGGGTGCCTAGGTAGGTGCGGCCCTCCCCGTGGGGGGTGCGGCGGCCATCTCCGCTCACGGTACTGCCTTTGTTGTTGGCTGGCACGTTATCAGCGGTATAGATTTCCACTTTCGCGCCGCTAAACGTGCTCTGCCCCAAGGCCGAAGAGCCTACGTAGCCCGCTACGTTCACTGTCGCGCTAGTGGTGCCCGTGGCCGTGGCCAGCGTAAACACCGGGTAGTTCATGCCCGCGTTGCCGAAGGCGCTGGTTACCGTGCCCGCGTTGGGTGTCACGCCATCGCCGTTGCCGTAGTCGCGCGCGCCCACCGCATCGCTCGAATTTACGTAATAGCTCGGCCGGGTAATGAGGTCAATGCCCAGGTTGCCGCCGGTGGGGCTATTGAAAGGTGTGCCGTTGAAGAAAGTCGCGTTGCGCGAAATAATGACCCCGCTCTGCCCATAGCCTATCACGATGGCCCCGGCCTGGGTTTGGTTGATGATGTTAAAGTAAATGGAATCCGGGTTGGTGCCAGCGCGGCTGCCGGTGCGCTGCAAGTAGAGAATGGCCGAGCCTTCGAGCTGAGCGCGGGCAATGGATACGCCGCCGTTGCCGTTGTCAAAAAACGTGTTATTGCGCACCACATTGCGGCTCCTGCCGTCCGCGGACGCCGTGCCGCCCACGGCCACCTGCCCGATGTCAAATTGCAAGCCGTCGGAGTTAGCCGTGCGCACCAGGTTGCCTACTATCCGCACCGGCCCGGTGCTGCCCTGATCGCCCACCGTGATGTTGTCGCCACCGATTATGCGGTAGCCGTTCTGCACCAGCTCGTTGCCGGCCAGCAGCACGTCGCTGCCGGTAGCGGTGGCGCCCGACGGCAGGTAAACGCCCGAGTTGCTGCTATAGCCCACCACGTTGCGCTGCAGGGTGGCTTGCAGTGTCGCGCCACTCAGGTATACCCCGTAGGTTGCGGCCGAATTGGTCGTCACGAGCTGCGGGTCGCCGAGCACGTAGGCCGTGGTGCCAATCAGGTTATTTTCCAGTACAAAGCCGGTGATGCCGTTGGCAGTTACCGTGCTACCCCCGCCGTGCAGGGCAAAGCCCCGGATGGTGAGGCTGTCGGCCCCAGCTGCCAGCACTACGCTTGGGCTGCCCGTGGTAGTGAGCGCGTACACTTCCACTTCGGGCCGGCTGAACTGGTTGAACGTCAGACCACCCGTGCCTACCGTGGCGTAGCTGCTGCCTGGCCCACCCAGGCCCACCTGGCCGGGGTTCGAGTCGCTCACGTTCACGGTCTGGGTGGTACCGTCCAGGATAGTATTGGCGGCAGTCAGCGTGGGCAGGTTGGAACTCAGCGCGATAAGTGCCCATTGGTTGTTGCCGCTGTTGGCGCTGCCCGTGAGGCCGCTGGTCAGCCCGCTGCGCAGGCCAGCGTGCGCCTGCCCGTCGGGTATCATAAAGATGCTGGTTTCCTGGCCCGTAGGCAGGGCCACCGTGGGGGCCGAGCTGGTACCGTACACCCTTTGCCGCGAGCCTGCCTGGGCCAACCGGCTCCTGGTGCCCAAGGCATTGGCATTGGTGAGGAACTGCCGTAGCGAGCCCTGCCCCGTATCGTTGGCATTCACCACCGTGGAGAAGCTGAAGCCAAAGTCAACGCCTGCTGTAGTAGTGTTGGCGGCCACGGTTACAGGGGCCACGCTCTGGGTGGCCAGGCTGCTGAGTGCGGTGCTACCGCCACCACCCACCGTAAAGGCTGCGGTTTGGTAGGTGGCGTAGCTGCCCGTGGCTTGCAGGTTAGCCAGTACGGTAATGCCGTTGATAGTTACCCGCACGGCCTGTTGCCCCCCATAGTTACGGTTAGCGGCCTGAAACCGCAGGGTATAAGTGCCCGCCGTCGACAGCGTAAAAACCTGACTTATTTGCCCATTGTCGTCGCCGTTGCTCTGCACGAAGCCCGCACGCACCCCGGAGGTGGTGTTGGGAGGCGTAAAACTACTGTTGTTGGCCAAGATACCCGCCTGCGCGTTAAATGTCCAGGTTACGCCGTTGCTCGGGTTGTACTGGTAGGTACCGCTAAGCATCCCGTCCTCAAAACTGGGGTTAACAAGTGGATTGGTGGACAACGCCGTGCCGTCTTGCAGCACTTCCACGTTGTCCAGCAGCAGCGTGTTATTAACCCCGCTGCCGCTGGTCAGGCCCTGAAACACCAAGGTGATGTTATTGACTGCGGTGCTGGTAGTTACGGTAGGAATATTAGCCGCTGCGTCGGTCTGGGCAGGGTTTTCTCCTCCCACCCGGTCAGTATCATCCGCGCCGTTGTTGGTGCGGAAAGTTTGTACGGGCAGCAAGCCCGCGCTAGTACTGCCCGCCCGGGCGCTGGCTACGGTGGAGTTCACTACCCGCACGGTATAGGAGCCGGCCGCCAGCCCCCCAAACGTATACCCTCCACTGCTAGTAGTGGTAGTGGTGCTGAGTAACGTCCCGGAGCTATTATAAAGCTCTACCGTCGCGCCGGGTCGGGCAATGGCGCCCGAAGTAAAACCCGAATTTACGGCCGAGGTATTGGCCACACTATAAGTACGGCCGGCCCCACCGCCGTAGTTCACGTCGTCGAAGATTGTTCCGCTAATAGCCTGTGCCGCCGCCCAGCTGGGAAGTAGGCCTAGACCGAATGTCAGGGCTATTGCGGGAAGCAGACGCCCGGGTCTCTGAACAAATAATATTACGTATGTACTTAGTAGTTTTTGTATCATAATTGTTTGTCGTCAAATAACTCCTCATTTAGCAGAGGCAAAATTTATTGTTGAACTCAAAAAAAATTTATATATTTAAAATATATATACTTTTATTCAATATATTAAAAACATAAAATTATTATTCTACTGCAAGGTAAATGTATGCTCATAAACTTAATTTTAAGACTTTTCAAGGACAGGGCAAACGCATGAACGTTGAGCACTGTCGATTCCAGCATCTGGAGGCACTTTTGCAACCAAGCGATTTCGACCTCCAGGTCCACCAAAGTGCCCTCAAGTCCTGAAAACGCAGGTAGCCATTTGTTCATGCGTTTGCCCTGTTTCAAGGACAAGTTTTCGTTATTTCTTACAATTAGGACTTACGCAAAAAGTCGTTTGTCATTGCGAGCGAAGCGCGGCAATCACACCAGAACGAGCCGTGCGGATGTCGGGCGGGTGCGATTGCTTCGCGTTGCTCGCAATGACACCCAAGTTTTGCGTAAGTCCTACCAATAATAGGACTTACGCAGTCCGAGGTAGAAGAAGGGGACTAGATGATTTCTGCAATTGCTGGCGCAACCATTCTGCCCAGGGCAGGCCGACGGCCTGATATATTGTACGGCCGATAGCTCGCGCGTGCTGACGCAGCGAAACCCAAGCTAAGTAGCAGCGGGTCAACTGATTTCGCTGCGCCTGGGCTTTACGGCATTGACATTTCTCTGACCCCGTCAACTGCTTAAAACTGCGGTGAAACTCCTCTATCTGCCAGCGCACCTGCATCGCCTCAATCACCAGATCGCGATTCAGATGGGTCGCCAAGTGGTTGGTTATCACCTATTCAATGCTGCCGTCCGGGGCAACCAACTTGAAGAGTTTGAGCCTAAACGGCACTTGCTGCACCCGTACTTCTACTCCCCAGCTCCAGCCCCCGGCCGGTGGTTCCAACGTGTCCAGGGCCTGGTAGCCCGTTTCCTTGCTCAAACTCATTAAGCGGTTGCTTTTCAGGGTGGTGAAAAACGTCTAACCGGCCCGATGAACCACTTTTAGGTTGTCGCTGCTGGCCTGCCAGCTATCAAAGAGCAGGGTGCGGGCCTGGATTTTTCCTTCCTGCACCACCTGCTTAAACATGGCTTGGAAATGGTCATTCTTGGTTAGGCCGTCCTGGCTGGGGGCATACAAAACGATATACCTGGTCATGACTCACCGCCGGTAGGTGCGCCGCCAGATGCGTCCCCGTGTAGTTGCGCGGGGTGTTGAGCAGAAAATCAATAGAGGTGCTTTGCGTCAGCATAAGGCCCTTTTTTAGTCCAAAGTACGCCCCGTGCATAAGTCCTATAGGTAAAGCCCAGCCGGTGCAGCAAGTCCGTCAGGCCCGAGACCGAGTAGTGGACCCGATGCGTGCGCAGCAGCCAGTCCTGGAGGTCTTTACAGTCGGTATACAACTCCGTGTTGACTTGCTGGCAGAGGTGAGCCAGCTGAGCGCTGGTCAGCAGAACCCAGTAGCCCGGCTGCTCGTGGGCCAAATACTTGGCCAGCCTAAGTCGGCAAAGGCGCGGGCGTAGCGGTAGACCGTGGCTTCATCCAGGCCTATATCCTGGGCCACTGTGGCCAGCGGCGGCCCGCATCCAGCATGAGCAGCGCCGTCACCTTGACGTAGCCCTCATGATCGCGCCGCTGCGTTTGCCACTGCCGCAACTGGGTTCGCTCTGCCTCACTCAAGCGCACGTTCATGCCGCAAGTTTAGTGCTTTTCAGCCAACTCTTTCGCAACCCACTTCGCGACGAGTGTAAGGAGACCTTGTTCAGAAAGTCAAGCGTTACCTAGCAGGCATGAAAATGCCTGCTAGGTAACGCTAAGTGCTGAGCATGTATAGCACTGACCAACCTAACCAGCCGGGGCGCGACTACCGTCAAGGCCTGTCGCCGGGCCCCGGCCCTGTTGGCCTTACACCAAGGTCAATTCTACTCGGCCGCAGGCCACTCACTCAGCGTCCGCTATGGCACGGTGGCCGAGTGGCCCAAGCAGTTCACGGCGCGCGGCCCTGGCCATCAAGGGGCCGGAACAGGCGGCGCTCACGGCCCTGGCCTGCGCGTCGGCCCCCGTCGGACGCAGCCAGTGGCAGCTACGCTTGCTGGCGGGCAAAGCCGTCGAGTTAGGCCACTGTCGCCAAGTCTCGGCGAGCTCGGCCCACGCCATTCTCAAAAAAACGAGCTACGCCCGGACCGCAAGCGCCAGGGGTGTATCGGCCAGCTAGCCAGCGAGTACCGGCGCCGGATAGAGGTCCTGTTGACCTCGTACGCGCAGCCCTACGCCCCACGGTCTCCCGTCGTCTGCTTGAACGAGCGCCCGTGTTTTCTACTCGGCGACGTGGTCGAGGGCCTGGCCCAGCAGCCCGGCCAAGCTGGGCAGCTCGCCAAGCAGCACTACGCCTATTCCAAATACGGTAGTTGCGGCATACTGGCTGCCGTCGAGCCACGCACCGGCCAGCGCCTTTACCCAGTACGCAGCCAGCGCACCAAGTGTGACTACACCCACTTTAGGCAGCAACTAGCGGGTCGCTCCCCCAAGGCTGAAAAAAGCCGGCCGGTGCAGGATACCCTTCATAGGCACGCGCTGAGGTTTGCTTTTGGCCGGCTACTTGACACTTCCTCGTACGGCTCGTGGTTGTTTTGCCGAGCGTGACAGTGAAATACCGCTAGCCCTACCTTTTAGTGCGGCTGACGGTACTTACCCGTCCCGTAAGGATCAGCAGTAAACTCGTTGATGCCGGCTTCTTTCTGGTAGAGTTGCTGCGCGATAACCCGGCCGCGCACCGCGCTGCCCAGAGCGCCGCCCGCGGGCAGGGCAAAATCGGTGGTGTCGAGGTATACAAATAGGTGGGTACCGGCCTCAGTGCCCAGCGGCGAGTCCTCCGATTGCAAGTAGCCGCGTAGCTGGTCCCAGCACGCCTTGTGCTGCGGCTTGAAGTGCGGAACCAGCACGTAATGCCGCACTTGATCGCCTACGAGCAGCTTGGTTTTTTCAAAAGGCAGCGCGCACCCGGTAGTCGGCGTGTCGACCGCTGGCTGGCAGGAGGCACTCAAGAAAAGCAAGGGCAGGGCAAACAGCGTTTTCATACGGTACTCGGGGAAGTAATAAGGCAGCTGAACGGTAGATTCGCCGTCCCAGTTAGCGCCGGGCAAGCGGCTAGTTGTCATGCTGGGCTAGCAGCAGCTCGGCTACTTGCCGGCCCGTGCCCAGGGCAGCGTTCAGAGATGGGTACGCCACCCAGTCGCCGCACCGGAAAAGGGTATCCGTGAGCAGTAGCGGCTGCTGGGCCGGCTGGCCGGGCGCGTACACGGGCAAGGCAGCGTCGACGCGGTAGGTGCGCAGGTACCGCCAGCTAGCAGCCGCCGGCCCAAACCACGCGGCCAGCTCGGGGCGTAGGCGGGCAGTAAGAGCGGCATCGTCCAAATCCGTTTTGCCGTGCGTGCTCACCGAAACCAGGCCCTGCCCCTTGGGGGCCACCGCTGGGCTAACCTCCGCCGGAAAAGCCACATTGTGCACTAGCGCGGCGGGCGCGGCATTCAGATGCAGCAAGCGCTGGCCGTGGCTGGGGGCCGGGCTGTCGGTGGCAAAGTAAGTGCAGGTGGTGCCGTGGGCCGCCAGCGGCGGGTTGGTGCCCAGTAGGCGGGCGATGGCCGGGCCGTCGGTGGCCAGCACGGTAGCGGCAGCGGTTAGGGTTTCGCCACTGGCCAGGCGCACGCCGCGCCCCCCAGCCAAGATGGCCGCTACGGGCGTGCGCAGGCGCACCGCGCCTACTGGCAAGCGCGCCGCTAGCTGCTCGGGTAGCTGCTGCATACCCAGGGCCGGCACGGCCGCATTGCCCCGTACAAACTGCTGAAAGACAAACTCAAAGAAATTGCTGGCCGTGCCCAGGTCGCGGTCGAGGTACACGCCGCCAAAAAACGGCCGGAAGAAATTGTTGATGATCTGCTCGCTCCAGCCAAAGCGCCGCAAGTAAGCCAGCGTCGATACGCTCGGGCGAGCTAGCAGCTGCTCGGGCGAGTGGCCTTGCAGCTCAGCCACTAGCTTGGCAATGAGCAGCTTGTCGGCCAGCGTGCCAATGGGCGAGGCCAGCGCCGTAAAAGCCGCCAAGGGCGCTTGCAAGGGGTTTTGGAGCGTAGTTTCGCGCCCGTCGGCTAGCCGAATGACGGCCCCCGAGCGGTAGGTCCGCAAGTTCAGCGCGCCGTAGTCGAAGATGCGCCGCGCCTCGGGGTAGTCGGTCAGCAAAATCTGGAAGCCCCGGTCGAGCCGAAAGCCCTCGGGCGTGCTATCGGTGCGCACGCGGCCGCCCACGCCATCGGCGGCGTCGAGCACCAGCACCGCCCGCCCCGCGCGGTGCAGCCAGGTAGCGCAGGCGAGCCCCGCTATGCCGGCGCCAACAATAATAATCGGCTGCTGAGTAGCCATAGCTAAGTAGTAGGCAATAAACGAATTATAAATAGAAACTGACGTCAGCAAGAGCCTTTTTCAAAACAGCTTGGGCATCTTGTGCTCCTTCCATTTTTTGCGGGTTTTCATCGTGTAAAACTCCGCCACCCCGCTGCGGTCCAGGGTAAGCTGCCAGGCACCGAGCACCGCGCCGCGTTGCCGGCCCGTCGAGTGCAGCCCAGAATATTGCTGTTGCAGCAGCTTGGCCTCGGCAGCAGTGAGGTCGCGCCCCGGCTGGCCGTGGCAGCGCAGGCATACGCTATTGCTCAGCGTGATAGGGCGCTGGTAGTAAAACGTATCCACGGCTGGCCGGCCGATGAGCCGCAGCGTATCGGGCCGCAAGCCAGCCGCAACGCTCGCCGCCGGCGTAGCGCTCGCCAGGGCGGGCCGCCACTCGGCGCGGCGCGGGCTAGCGTGCCACTTGCGGGCCATCGAGTCGACGGCGGCGTAGGTCTGCGGCCGGCAAAACGCCGCCGCCCGGGCCACGCCCCCTTGGGCTAGTTCGCGGGCCAGCGTGCGGCGCAGCAGTGTGTCGGCGTAGGCCGTGAGCGAGTCGCCGGCCCACCGGGTAGCGTGCAGCAAATCGTTGGGCATGATGCGGATAGCTTCCCAGTTGGCAGTTTCCTCGGCTATTTGCTTGGTGCCGGGCAAGTGGCGCACCTGGTCGGGGCGGCAGCTAGCCAGCACCAGCAACGCGGCCAGCAGGTACGGAAGCGTAGTTTTGGTGGCAATCATACTGCTGGCAACTACTTTGGCGGCGCGAAGGTTGCGCGCCGAAGTGGCGACGATGCAAGCTGGCGTTTGCAAAAGCTGTTTTGCCTGATAATCTTTGCTTTACAGCTAGGTATTACAGCGTACTTAATTCGTAAAACCTAAGCTATTGCAACAGCCACGCGCGTAGGGCTTCGTACGTGGGAGTGAGCCGGATGCTCTGCTTGGGCTTGGCGAGCAAATAATGCAGGGCGGTTGGCAGCGCTACTTTGCGCCCGATGAGCGGCTCCACTACCTCCGGAAATTTTACCGGGTGGGCCGTGGCCAGTAAGAAGCCCGACGCGGCCGGGTGCGCTTGCAAATACTCATTCAGGGCAAAGAAGGCCACCGCGCCGTGCGGGTCGAGGAGGTAGCCCGGCTCGGCCGCTACGCGCTGAATGGTGGCACTGGTATCGGCGTCGCTCACGGTGTAGCCGCTCAGCAGCTGGCTGATGGTAGTGTGCTCGTGCTTAAACAGTTCGAGGATGCGTACGAAGTTGCTGGGGTGGCCCACATCCATGGCGTTGGAGATGGTGGCAACGGCCGTTTTGGGCGCAAACGTTGCGGTGCGCAGGTAGTCGGCCCCGGCGTCGTTGGCGTTGCAGGCCGCGATAAAGTGGCCCACCGGCAGCCCCGAAGCGTGGGCGAGCAGCCCGGCGCAGAGGTTGCCAAAATTGCCGCTCGGCACTGCCACCACGGGCGGCGCGGTGCCCGCCCACTGCCGCAAAGCAAACAAATAGTAGAGCTGCTGCGGCAGCCAGCGCGCCACGTTGATGGAGTTGGCCGAGGTGA
>CAZERY010000082.1:0-13281 GCA_964514915.1 uncultured Hymenobacter sp. | reverse complement strand
GATATTTGCGCTGCTGCAGCGACCGTACGTATTTGGCTAGGGCTTTTGAAACCATCTCAACAACAAAGTAAACGCCGACATCGGCTCGCCCCGCCCACGGCGGCTTTGCTGCTGCTAGCCGCGCTGGCTGGCCTGCTGCTGGCCGTAGGCTGCTCGCCCCTGCGGCTGCTGGGCCCCAAACAACGCCTGCTCACCAAGATAAGCGTGCAGAGCCACGACCTCACCCCGGCCCAGCAGGAGCGCATGCTGACGCTGGTGCAGCAAAAGCCCAACCGAAATATTCCCCTGCCCAAGCTCGCTATCTACCAGCTGGGGCATTCTTTTTATGATTCGGCCCGCATCGAGCGCAAGCTCAAGGCCATTCAAACCACCTATGCCGGCCGGCTAGCGGCGGCCAGCCCCGACTCGGCTAAGGTGGGCAAGCTGGTAGCGCGGCGCGACCGCCTCGTCGAGCGCAAGCGCACTGCCCTCGAAAAAGGCAACGCCGTTATGCGCCTCGGCGAGCCACCCGTCATTTATGACCCTACGCTGAGCCGCCGCACCGTCGACCAGCTTACTACCTACCTGCGCTCGCAGGGGTATTTTCGGGCCTCGGTCAGCTACGTCGATTCGGCCCACGTGCCCGAGTCGCTGATTGGCCGGGCATTGCGGCTGGTGGGCCTGCGCCACCGCGCCCCTACCTACGTGGCCCTGCGCGACTCGGCGGGCCAGCGCCTGCACCGCCGCGTGGCCGTGACCTACACCGTGCAGGAGGGCCTGGGCTTTCGGCTAGGCCAGCTCACGCGCAGCATCCCCGACTCGGGGGTAGCGCGGGTAGTGGCCCAGGCCCAAGGCGGCTCTTTCTTGCACAACGGCGATGCCTACAACGAAGACCTCATCGGCCAGGAGCGCCAGCGCCTCGAAACGCTGCTTAAGAACTCGGGCTACTATGATTTTCGGGCCCAGTTTATTACTCTCGAAGCCGACACGAGCTTCGAGAAGGGCCAGGTGCGGCTGCGGCTGCTCATTGCGAGCCCGCCCGGCGGCCACCGCCGCTACGAGCTGCGCCAGGTATTGGTGCTCACCGATGTCAACCGCAACCAGGCACTACGTGCGGTAGCCGGTGATACTGCCCGCTTGCGGCGCCGGCCGCGCCGGCTGGCCCCTAGCGACACCACGGCGGCTACCCAACCAGTGGAGGCTGGCAGCACGGGGCGCATCTCCACGGCTAGCCTGCCAGCGGGCGTGACGCCGGCGGCCGTAGCCGATACGCTCACGGCACGGCGCCTACGCAACGGGGGCCGCGGCCGGCTGGCCCCGCGCGATACCGTGCGCGAAGACTCGGTGACCTTCGTCAGCCGCGGCCCCCTGCAATTCAACCCGCGGGTGCTGGCCCGCCAGGTTACCCTTCGCCCCGGGCAGCTTTATAGCCTCACCCGCACGCAGCGCACGCAGCGGCTCATGTCCAACCTCGATATGTTTCGCTTTAACACCGTGAGCTACCGCAAGGTAGCGGCCGCCGCGCGCGACTCGATAATCGAAGCTGCGCCGGACAGCACGGGCCGGCCGGTGCTCGAAACGCTGCCCCGTGCCGCGGCCAGTGCCGCGCCCAACTACCTCGATGCCACCATCACCACCTCGCCTAGCCCACGCTTTTCCGAAACTACCGAATTTGGGGGCACCTACGTGGCGGGGCTGCCGGGGCCATTTGGCAACTTACGCCTGAAGTGGCGCAACCCCTTCGGCGGGGCCGAGGTGCTGGAACTGAGCGGCCGTATCGGCTTTGAAGGGCAGCTAGCCCGCCTGGGCAGCGAGACAACTACTACCACCGACGCGCTCTACACGACGCAGTACGGCGTGACGGCAGCCCTGCTCATCCCTCAATTTCTGGTGCCTTTTGTGCACGTCGGCAATCTGCTGCGCGAGTCCCAGCCGCGGACGCGCTTTGCGCTATCTTACACCTACACGCGCACCCCCTACTACACCCGCTCCAACGCGGAGTTTACCTTCGATTATCTCTGGCAGCCCTCTGCTTACCAGCAGTATATCCTCACGCCAATTGATATTGGCTTAGTGAACACGCCGTATATCGAGCGTTCCTACGCCGATAGCCTCAACTCGTACCGGCGGCGGCTGGGTAGCCCGCTCTACCGGGCTTTCCAGTCTATCTATGAGCCGAGCTTCAGCTTCACTTCCATTTATAATTCCAACGACCTCAACCAAACCCGTAGCAATGCGCACTACCTGCGGATGTTTGCCGAAGTGGGCGGCCTCACGCGGGGCCTTTACCAGGATAGCAAGTGGTTTTCCAGCCGGCTGCAAGTATACAATTTTGCCAAGATATCGGTTGATTACCGCCGCTACCACAAGCTTTCCTCCCAAACCTACCTGGCCTGGCGCCTGAATGGTGGGGTGGCCCACGCCCTCACTACCTCACCCGATACTACTGGCCAGAAGCCGGGGTCGTCGCCGGTGCAGCGCTATATCATCCCCTACGACAAATACTTTTTTGTGGGCGGCTCCAACAGCGTGCGCGCCTGGAGCCCGCGTCGCCTGGGCACCGGCTCCTACGCCACGTACTTTGGCAACAAAGAGCGTGACTACTATACCGAGCAGCCCGGCGAGCTGCTGCTCGAAGGCTCCGTTGAGTACCGCTTCCCGGTTTATTCTTTTATTAAAGGCGCGCTCTTCACGGATTTTGGCAACGTCTGGACCTTGCAGCCGGATGATGCCCGGCCGGGGGCTGAGTTTCGATTTGACCGCTTCGCCAAGCAGTTTGCGGTGGGTTCGGGCATTGGTATTCGCATGGACTTTACCTTTCTCATTCTGCGCTTCGACATCGCCACTAAGGTCTACGACCCTACCGACGACGAGCCCTGGCTCATTCGCCGCGTCCTGCGCACCACCACCAACCAAACGGTGGTCAACATCGGCATCGGGTACCCGTTCTGATTTTTTTGCACCAACTGCCCGGGATGGCTGTTCTCCTTTCGCTTATCACCCGCCCGCTCTGCGGGCCACTCTTCACCAGCCAGCCATGTCTACCCAACGTTTCAAAACCACCATCAACTGCGCCAACTGCCTGCGCGCCGTCACGCCCGCACTCAATGCCGAGCCCGCCATCACGGCCTGGCAGGTCGACACTACCACGCCCGACAAAATCCTGAGCGTCGATACCAGCCTCACTCCCAGCCAGGTAGCAGCGTTAGTTGAAGAAGCCGGCTTCAAAGCCGAGCCGCTGCTAGCCTAGCTAAAACGGTGCCTCCTAAGTCAAAAGCGGCGTGCTACCTCGATGGGTGGCACGCCGCTTTTTGATTACGCTCCTCTTTTCCTCCTCAATAAGCCAGCAGCTCGCCGAGCGCTACGCTCACCTTGGCGGCGCTGGGCAGCATCTGCTTTTCTAACCCCACATTGAGCGGAATGGCGGGCAAATTGGCCGCGCCAAGGGTGAAGATGGGCGCGTCGAGCCAGCCGAAGCAGTAGCGCTGAATGCGCCCGGCCAGGCTTTCGGCAAAGCTATTGAGCAAAGACTCCTCGGTGAGCACCAGCACTTTGCCGTGGCGACGAACTGCCGCCTGCACGCCTTCCCAATCGAGGGGATTAAGCGTGCGCAGGTCGAGTATTTCGACCTGGCCAGGGTAGTCGCGGCTGGCCGTTTTGGCCCAGTACACGCCCATGCCGTAGGTAATGACCACGCAGGTTGCGCCACTGGCTAGCTTGTCGGGCGCTGCGGCCTGGGCCACGGCGGCTTGGCCTAATGGGATGACGTAGCCCGCCGCCGGCTCCGTGGTTTTGGCGTCTTCGGTGCCGGGCACCTTGCTCCAATACAGCCCTTTGTGCTCCAAGAGCACCACCGGGTTGGGGTCGAGAAAGCTGGCCCGCAGCAGGCCTTTCATGTCGGCCGCATTACTGGGATACACCACTTTGATGCCCCGAATGGTGAGCAGCATGCTTTCTATCGAGCCCGAATGATAGGGCCCGCCCCCGCCATACGCCCCTACCGGCACCCGAATGAGCGCCGGCACCGGAAACTTACCCATGCTCAGGTAGCAGCTTTTGCTCAGCTCCTCAACTAGTTGGTTGAGAGCCGGCCAGATGTAATCGGCAAACTGAATCTCCACGATGGGCCGCACGCCCACCGCCGCCATACCCGCCGTGCTCCCCACAATGTACGCCTCCTGAATGGGCGTGTTGAATACGCGCTTGTCGCCGTACTTCTTGGCCAGCAGCGCGGCTTCCCGAAACACGCCGCCCAGCTCGCCGCCCACATCCTGCCCGTAGAAAATCGCCTCCGGAAACTCGCCCAAAATGTCATCCACCGCGTGCAGGGCGGCATCCACCATCAGTATTTTTTTGGCGCCCGCGGGAGCCCGCTCGCCGGCCTCCTCCGTTACGGCGGGCGGCGCAAACTCATGGTCGGCGAAGGTGGCCGGGTCGGGGTCGGGCGCGGCCTGGGCTTCGGCCCAGTCGGCGGCTACGGTGGCGCGGGCCTGGTCGGCGAGGGCGGCCAGCTCCTCCTCGGTGGCACCGGCCCGCAACAAGCGATGGTGCAAGCGGGGCAACGGGTCGCGCAGCTGGTGATCGGCTACATTATCGCCGCGGTACCACTCGCGGCGCACGCCGCTGGTGTGGTGGCCCAGCAGCGGGCAGCGGGCGTGCACCAGCGCCGGGCCGCGCCGCTGGCGCACGTGGGCGTAGGCCTCGGCCAGCCCTTTGTAGGAGGAAAGAAAATCGGACCCATCGACCCGCACCCGGTGCAAGCCCGGGAAGCCCGCAGCAAACTCGTAGGCATCCATGGCGCGCATTTCCCGGCCCCGGGCGGAAATTCCCCAGTCGTTATCCTGCACCAGGTACACGATGGGCAGCCGGTGCAAGGTGGCCATTTGCAAGGCCTCGCTCACCTCGCCCTCCGTCATGGCGCCATCGCCAATCGAGCACAGCACTAGTGGCAGCGGGGCGGCGAGTTCTTCTGGTTCGGCGTTCAGGCCCAGCGGGCGCAGCGCCTCTTGCAGCCAGGCGCTGCCGGGCAGCTCGCTCATATCGGTGGCGGCCAGCGCAGCCCGGCTTTGGCCTTCGAGGTAAGCCAGCGCGTGGGCCATGCCCGTGGCCGGAATGGCCTGCATACCCGTAGCCGAGCTTTGGTGCGGGATAACCGGCACGCCCGGCCGCCGCAGCGAGGGGTGGCTGTAGTACGTGCGCCCGCCGCTGAAGGGATCGTCGCGCTTGGCCAGCAGTTGCAGCATCAGCTCGTAGGGACGCAGCCCCAACCCCAGCAGCAAAGCATCGTCGCGGTAATACGGCGCGGCATAGTCGGTGGGGGTCAGCAAGAAGGCGGCGGCTAGCTGCACTGCTTCGTGGCCGCGCGCGGTGGCGTGCACGTAGCGAGCCGCGATGGTTTTCTGGTCTTCAAAAAGGGCCGCCATTGCGGCAGCGGTGTGCATCAGGGCGTAGGCGCGGCGCAGCATCGCAAGAGGTAAGTCCTCGGCAGGAAACAGGGCCGCCGAAATTGGGTGGGGGGGCATACGGAAAGGGCGAATAAGCTGGCCAAAGGTACGGCCAGCCCGCGGGGTGGGCGCGGGCGGCGCCGTACTTTTGGGGCCGTATCTGCCCGGCCCCGCCGGTTTTGCCCGTGTCTGCCTCTTCCCTTACCCGCTTCGAAATTGAAACCTGGCTAGCCGACTTTCAAGCCCGCCTCTGCGCACAGCTCGAAGCGGCCGATGGTGGCCCTGCCCGCTTTGGGCAGGATGACTGGCAGCGCCCCGGCGGCGGCGGCGGCCACTCGCGGGTGCTCGAAGGCGGCGCCATTCTTGAAAAAGGCGGCGTCGGCTTTTCGGCCGTGGCGGGCGAGCTGAGCCCCGCCGCCGCGCGCCAGCTGCACCTGCCCGACCCGCACTTTTTCGCGACCGGCGTGAGCGTGGTGCTGCACCCGCGCAGCCCGCGGGTACCCATCATCCACATGAATGTGCGCTACTTCGAGGCCGGCAATGGCGAGGCGTGGTTTGGCGGCGGCATCGACCTGACACCCATTTACGTGGACGAGGCGCAGGCCCGGCGCTTTCACGAGCGCCTCAAGGCCGCCTGCGACCGCCACAATCCGGCCTACTATCCCAAGTTTACGCGCTGGGCCGACGATTATTTCTACCTGCCCCACCGCCACGAAACCCGCGGCGTGGGTGGCATTTTCTTCGACCGCCTCACGGTGGGTGCCGACGGCAGCGCCGAAGAGTTATTTGCTTTTGTGCGAGACGTGGCCGAAGTTTTTGGCCCTTTCTACGCCGAGCTGATGCGCGAAAACCACGCTCTGCCCTTCGGCGAGTGCGAGGAAGCCTGGCAAACCCTGCGCCGCAACCGCTACGCCGAGTTCAATCTGGCTTTCGACCGCGGCACCCGCTTTGGCCTCGAAACCGGGGGCCGCACCGAGAGCATTCTCATGAGTCTGCCGCCCCGCTGCGGCTGGAGCTATGCCCCCGCCCCGCCCGCTCCCGGCACCCCCGAAGCCACTACGCTGGCCTGGCTGCGCAAGGGTGTGAAGTGGGCTTAGGTAATTAGCCCCTAGCTTTTAGCCGTTCGCATATTTTCTGCTTACTAGCTTAGAATCAATAATACGGTTGTCATTGCGAGCAACGCGAAGCAAGCGCACCGGCACGATACTATCCGGCCGGATTCGGGCTGGTGCGCTTGCTTCGCTTTGCTCGCAATGACTGATTTTTTTCATACGCTCACCGATCTCGATCACCGGCTGCTGCTGGCTGTCAACCACGCCCACACCCCGGCGCTGGATGCGGTGATGACGTTTGCCTCCCAGATTAAGGTGTGGTTTCCCTGCTACGGGGTGCTGCTGGCTTGGCTTATCTACCACTTTCGCCACCAAGCCAAACTACTGCTGCCGCTACTGGGCGCTACGGTGGCACTAGCCGACAGCATCACGAGCCGCTTATTCAAGCCTTTCGTGGCCCGGCCCCGGCCCTGCCACGCCGCCGACCTGGCGAACCAGCTTTACCTGCCCGACGGCTGCGGCGGGCAGTTTGGCTTCATGTCGTCGCACGCGGCCAATGCCATGGGGCTGGCGGTGTTTCTGTTGCTGGCGCTGCCCACGGGCCGCTTTCGCCTGCTCAAAATCGGGGTATTTCTGTGGGCAGGGCTGATTTCGTACAGCCGCGTCTACCTGGCGGCGCACTACCCCGCCGACGTGCTGGGCGGCTGGCTGGTGGGCGCTACGCTGGGCGCGGGCGCGGCTTGGGCCTTTCGGCGCTGGGCACCGCGTCGGTGGCCGCTGGCCCGCTAGCCTTTGCTCCAGCAAGAATCCCCGTAGCTGAGCGCTCCGGGGATTCTTAAGTTTATTTGGCAGGCGTTGGCCCGGCTTGCTGGTCTTCTTGGCGTTGTGCTGGTCGTCGAGTGAAATCCATATGCAATATTCTTGCTTACTAATATGACACTCAGCGTATTGTTGCTAGCCTAGCCTTTGCCCAGCAGCCGCGCTACGTACTTGCCCACGATGTCAAATTCCAGGTTTACCCGGTCGCCGGCTTGCAGCTGGTGAAAGCCAGTGTGCTCGTAGGTGTACGGAATAATGGCCACCGAAAAGGCATCGGGCTCGCTGTTAAAGCAAGTCAGGCTCACGCCGTTAATCGTAATCGAGCCCTTCTCCACCGTCAGGCGCTGCGGGCCGGGCTCGTGGCGAAAGCGGTAGAGCCAAGAGCCGTTCTGGTCCTCCACACTTACGCACTCGGCCGTAGCGTCGACGTGGCCTTGCACAATGTGCCCGTCGAAGCGCCCGCCCGCCGCCAGGCACCGCTCCAGGTTGAGGTGCCGGCCGGGCGACCACTGCCCCAGGTTGGTTTTCTTCAGGGTTTCGTCGATGGCCGTGACGACGTGGGTGCCCGCCGCCTCATCGAGCGCCACTACCGTCAGGCACACGCCGTCGTGGGCCACGCTTTGGTCGATTTTCAGCTCGCTCGCAAACGGCGACTGAATGGTAAAGTGGCGGTTGGTGCCCTCGTTGGCGATGGCAACCACGGTGCCCAGGGTTTCTATTATTCCAGTAAACATAGTAGTAATCAAGTAATTTATTTAACTAGTGCCCCGCAGTAAAGCCTGGCCGCCACTGCCGGCTGGCTAGGGCGTAGCTAGCCGCCCTGAGTAAACCACCAAAGCCCGCCTTTTGGCACGCCGGCTGCTGGCCGGGCTAGCCAAGCGTAACCCCACCATTCTCATTTTCCCCGGCCTTCCATAATGATTTTCAAGGTATACAACAGCACCCGAAAATCCATTGCCAAGCTCATGTTTTCGATGTAGAGAATGTCAAATTTCAGGCGCTCAACCATCTGCGTCACCGTTTCGGCGTAGCCGTACTTGACCTGGCCCAGGCTCGTGATGCCGGGCCGCACGCGGTGCAGGTGCCGGTAGTGGGGGGCAATCTGCACGATTTGGTCGATAAAAAACTGCCGCTCGGGGCGCGGCCCCACCAGGCTCATATCGCCCTTTACCACGTTCCAGAACTGCGGGTACTCGTCGAGCCGCACCTTGCGCATAAAGCGGCCCCAAGGCGTGATGCGCGGGTCGAAGTCGGAGCTGAGCGAGGGGCCCAGCTTCTCGGCATCGACGTACATCGACCGAAACTTGATAATGGCAAACGGCAACCCATGCCTCCCAATGCGCTCCTGCCGGTAAAAAACCGGCCCCGGCGAGGACGTTTTGACCATCAGGGCCGTGAAGGCATACACCGGGCTAGCCACCAACATGAACGCCGCCGAGGCCACTATATCGAGCCCCCGCTTGCAGATTTTTTGCCACACGGGCAGCAAATCCTGCTTGATTTCGATGAGCGGTGTGCCGAATAAATGATTGACCTTTACCGAACCTAGCAGCATCTGGTACAAGTCGGGCAGCACGCTGATGCGAGCGGGCGTGCCTTCCAGCAACCCCAGGATTTCCTGGATGCGGCGGTGCTCGCTGGGCTCAATCGCAATAATCACCTGCTCGATGGCTAGCCGCTGAATAAGAGCGGGCAGCTGGAGGTAGGAGCCCACCGCCGGCAGCCGCCGGGCCAACTCCTCATCGATGACGTTGCCCACCGGGGCGAAGCCTACCAGCCGTAGCCCCAGGTGGCGGCCCGTACGCCGTAATTCTTCAAAAGTATTGACGGCCAACGTACTAGCCCCTACCAGCAGCGTAGGAAAAGAAATAATACCCCGCCGCACCAGCTGCTGCACGCTGCTCACGGCCCAGGTGCGTAGCACCGCCGTGATGGTGAAGTGCAGCACGTAATAAGCGGCAAACGTTTTATAGTACGCCCGGTAATTGCTGACTCCTTGGTCATCAAGTAGTAAGGCAAAAAATATAACCACTACCCCCAGCAGCGATACCCGCGCCAAGCGGATAATTTCGGTGAGGCGCGACTTGCGAAAAATGTCGCGGTACTCGCCCAGCAGGGTATACAGCGTAGTCCAGAAGGCGGCAACCATGAGCGCCGCGCCTACCACGTACAGCAGGACGCCCTCGGTGAAGTGGTAGCCCGCAATCTCCTTCAATAAATACTTGCGCAGTAAAAAAAAGGCTACCCAGGCTAGTAAGGCTGCCCCGAAATCGGCCGCCACTAGCTTGAGAAACTGAAAACGGCGGAGCTGCAACAAGAGGTGGTAAGTAACTAGTATTTTCGCGGTGGAACACGCAAAAATAGGGCTGCTCGGCAATTTATAGAGGTTAGATTGGCGGTAGCGACGAAATTTGCCCTGATTCCGCTTACTTTATCCGGCTACTTCGGGAGTATCGGCTTACGCTGTGGCTCATCCATTCACTACGCAACTTTCTACCATTCAATCCTTCCCAGACTCTTACCGCCACCGGGGCCAGCGCCGGGCGCTGGTGACGCTGCTGCGCGAGCAGCGCGGCATTCGCGATGAGCGGGTACTGGCCGCCGTGGGTGCCGTGCCGCGCCACTGGTTTTTTGAGCCCGCCTTCGAAACCCACGCCTACCAGGATAAGGCTTTCCCCATTGGCGAAGGCCAAACAATATCGCAGCCCACCACCGTCGCCTACCAAACCGAGCTGCTGGGCGTGCAGCCCGACCACCGGGTGCTAGAAATCGGCACCGGCTCGGGCTACCAGTTTGCGGTACTATGCCAGCTCGCCACGGCCGTGCAAAGCATTGAGTTCAATACCGTTTTGTACGAGCGCACGCGGCAGCGGCTCACGGCGCTGGGCTTGCCCACGGCGGGCCTGCACCTGGGCGATGGCTCGCTGGGCCTACCCGCGCTGGCTCCGTTCGACTGCATCCTGGTGACGGCCGGGGCACCGGCCCTACCGCCGGCGTTGCTGCGGCAGCTGCGCATTGGGGGGCGGCTGGTGATGCCGGTGGGCGCCGACGACCCCGGCCGCCAGCAGCTGCTGCGCATCACCCGCGAGGGGCCTGAGGCTTTTGTGCGCGAAGAGCTGGGCGACTGCCGCTTTGTGCCCCTGCGCGGGGCAGCGGGCTGGCGGGCTTGATTGCGAATTGTAAATTGAAGCTGGGACTGGGGCTGCGAGTTGGGTGGAGGCAGCCTTCTAGCTGGCTTTCTCACTGGCCGTACCTTTGCAGCGCTTGGCTTGCGGCCCACCAAAACAACTGTCGCCATTCATCATTCATCATTTCTACTTCCTAATTAAACCAGTAGTGCGCAAGCAACGCCCCGTATCCGACTCGTACGTCATCATGACCGAGCTGGTGCTGCCCAACGATACCAACACGCTCAACAACCTGATGGGTGGCCGCATGATGCACCTCATGGATATTGCCGCCGCCATCGCCGCTCAAAAGCACTCTAATCGCATCGTTGTCACGGCTTCAGTCGATAACGTGTCGTTCCGCGACCCCATCCGGCTGGGCAACGTCGTTACGCTCCAGGCACAGGTGACGCGCTCTTTCTCGTCGAGCATGGAAGTGCACATCGACGTGTGGGCCGAAGACATCCCCAGCGGCACCCGAGTCAAAACCAACGAGGCTTTCTTTACCTTCGTCGCCGTCGATCAGTCGGGCCGGCCCATCGACGTGCCCGAGGCCATCCCCGAAACGGCCGACGAAATCGCCCTCTACGAAGGCGCCCTGCGCCGACGCCAGCTGCGTCTCGTGCTGGCCGGCCGCATGAAGCCCAGCGAAGCCGGCGAGCTGAAAGCCCTCTTTGAACTGCCTTAACTTCCTTCCTTAAATGGCTGACGAACAAGCTGGCACGCTAGCCTTCCTCCAGAACTTCTACACCGACGTTGCGCTCTACGTGCCCTTCGAGGCGCCCGAGCGCCCACCGGCTGCCGAAGCACCGGTGCCAGTGGAGCCAGTGCCGACGGTAACACCAGCAGTAGTGCCGCCACCGGCAGTAGCTGCTGCGCGGGCAGTGGCGCCTTCAGCCGCCGCCAAGCTACCGTCACTAACTGGCCTGGGCGCGGTGCCTACCCCACCTGCTAATGCCCCCGTAGCCGCGCCAGTCGCAGCGCCAGTGGCCCCGGCCGCTACTCAGCTAGCCCCCCCGCCGGCGCCGGTAGCGCCCTATTTACTCACCACTTTCAGCACGCTGGGTACCAATGCCCAAGGGGTGGTGCTGCTGGTGCGCCTGCCACCCGGGCAGTTTATTAAGCTGCCCCGCAACGTCTTCCTCAACAAGCTCTTACAGGCCATTGGGCTCGTCATGGCCGACGTGGTGCTGGTGAATGTGGAAAGCCCCTATCCCGTAGCCCTGGCCAACCTGCGCAAGGAGATCGCGGCTACCCACATTCTGGCCTTTGGCAAAAACCTGCTTGACGTAGCCGTGCGCACCACGCAGATTTATGAGCCCGTGCAGTTTCCAGCCGTAGACCTGGCGTACTTGGCCGGGGCCGAAATCGAGCTGATTGAATACGACGTCAGCCTGAAAAAGCGCCTGTGGGCGGGCTTGCAGCGCATGTTCTTAAAATCTTAACATCCAACTGACTAAACAGAAAGAGGCGAGCTGAACCTGGGTCCAGCTCGCCTCTTTCTGTAGCTATCCTTTGCTTACTTCAACAGCTCGGCTAGCTTGTCTTGGAGGGCTTGGCCGCGCAGGTTCTTCGCGATGATTTTGCCCTGCGGGTCGAGCAGAAACGACTGCGGAATGGCTTGCACGCCGTAGGCCGAGGCGGCGGCGTTCTGCCACTTTTTTAGGTCCGACACGTGGTTGGGCCAGGCGAGGCCGTCGGCCGCAATGGCCTTGGCCCAGCGGTCTTTGTCATCGTCGAGCGACACGCTGTACACCGTAAAGCCTTTGCCCTTGTCCTTGAACTCGTTGTAGGCTTTCACCACGTTGGGGTTCTCCTGGCGGCAAGGCCCGCACCAGCTAGCCCAAAAATCAACCAGCACGTACTTACCCCGCAAGCTCTTGAGCGACAGCGGCGTACCGGCCGGGGTGGCCAAATTGATCTCGGGCGCAGCCGCGCCGATGGCCGTAGCGCGTAGCGGCTCCAGACGTTCGGTTAGCGCCTGGGTGAAAGGCGAGGCCGGCTGCGTCTTGCGCTGCACCCCCGCGATGGAGTCGGCAAAGGCAAAATCCTCCTCCGGGTTGATAAAGCTCAGCGTAGCAAAGCCCGCAGCTATCGTATTCGCGTTGTGGCGAATAAGGGACCGCGTGCGCGCCGCCGAACCCCGCTGGAGGGTATAAAACTGCTTTTCGATGCGCGGCAGCGAATCGGTTTGGCCGGCCTGGCCCGCGGCATTGTAGCGCTTGCCCAGCGCCTCCAGCTGCACTTTGCTGGCCGAGAGGTGGCGCGTGAGCTGCTGCATCAGCTCCGAGTCTTTCGAGCCTTTGACGGTGTAGGTGGTGGGCAGGCTTTTGGCGTCGCCGGCCAGCAGCACGCGCGACTTATTGTCGAGCACGAGCAGCACCTGGTTGGGCTCGTCTATTTTCAGCTGGTACACGGCGGCCGTCACGGGCAGCGTTCCCTTAAACGTAAACTTACCCTGGGCATCGGTTTTGGCCGTGCCCCGCTCCACAAACTGGCTGCTGGTCAGCTCCGAAAGGTGCAGCGTGGTACCAGCCGGCACGTTTTTAAATTGCCCGCTGATTTCGTAGCCTTCGGCGGCGCTGGCGTTCTGGCAGGCATTGGTGAGGCCGAGCAATGCCACGGCCACGAGGGTTGGTTTCATAAAGAGAGTCATTGACAGCGAGAAAGACACGCCCGCACAAGGCGCAGTTGCGGCCTTTAAACCAAAACCGGGCCGGCTAGTTCCAGCCGGCTCGGTTGGCGCGGGCAAGTATAGGGAAAGGCTAGCCGTCGAGGCCCTGGCGCAGCAGCTGGTTGGCCAGCTTGGGGTCGGCCTTG
>CAZERY010000081.1:0-13335 GCA_964514915.1 uncultured Hymenobacter sp. | reverse complement strand
CTTCGTGGCCGTGCCCGCCGGCCAGGGCACCCACTACTACGCCGGCGACCTCAACCGCAACGGCGTGCAGGACAAGGATGAGTTTTTGGAAGCGCAAACTACGGATGCTCAGTACCGCACCTACATCAAGGTGTACCTGCCCACTACCGACTACATCACCGCTTACCAAAACCGCCTCAGCTACCGCCTCACCGCGGCGGCGCCCCGCGGCTGGCGCGACGCCGGTAGCTGGCGGGGCGCGGTAGCTCGCTTTTCCAGCGTGAGCAGTGTCACCGTCGACCGGCGCACGACGAGCCCGGCGCTGCTCTCGCGCTTGAGCCCGTTCAGCTTCACCAAGACTGAAGCCGAGCTGCTGGCTTTTAATCAATTACTGCGCAATACGCTGTACTTCAACCGCGCCAATCCCATATTTGGGGCTGAGCTTACGGTGCAGCAAACCCAGCAGAAAACCCTGCTCACCCAGGGTTTCGATTTGCGCAATCTGAATACCCAAAGCCTGCTGCTACGCCGCACCCTGGCCCAGTCGTTTACGGGCCGGCTCACTACCGCCCGCGATATTCGCGAGGCCCAAACCGACTACAGCCTTACGGCGGGCAGCACCAGCGCCCGCAATTACAAGCTGCTCATTTACACCATTCAGCCCGAAATCAGTTACCAGCCCAGCCCGGCGTTCCGCCTTACCGGGTCGCTACTGCACACCCAGAAGCGCAATATTCTCGACATCGCCGATGCCGAGCTGCACCCTGGCACCTTCGACGACCTGGGCCTCGAAACCCGCCTTAGCCAGGTGAGCAAGCGGACGCTCACGGCCGCCACGCACGTAACGCGCGTGGCCTTCGAGGGTGATGTGTCGTCGGTGGTGGGCCTCGAAATCTTGCAAGCCCTGCGTCCCGGCACCAACTACACCTGGAACTTCAGCCTGGAGCAGCGGCTTGCCAACGGCCTGAATATCAACGTGGCCTACGACGGCCGCAAGGCAAGCGGCGTGGGCGTGGTGCACACCGGCCGCATGCAGGTAGCAGTGCTGTTTTAGAGACTAAATTGGGCGATAAGCACTACCTTGGGGCTCGGTGGCCCAGGGGCCGCGCTGAACGCCGGGTAGTCAACCGGCGTAATATGCTTATTGATTAATGCGTAGGCGCTTGTTTAGGTAATGTTCACTACACCAAGTGGTAGTCAAAAAGTGGGCGGCCTGCGAGCCGTAGCGCCGATTTCGCTGCCGGATTTTATCAACCACCAGGTGGTGCTGGCCCTGCGGCCGGGGCCGGAGGAAACACGCTACGTAGTGCGTATGGCGCGGGCCGAAATGGTAGCCGGTCACGCGCAGCGCGCACGGGTGCAGAAAACGGTAGGGCTACGCGTGGCGCACCACGGCGCTGGCTTGCGCCTCACGCTACGCACGCAGCATCCCCACCTCCAAAAGAGCACCCTCTATCCCTTTGACGAGGTACTGTTGGTGGTGGCCGAGCTGTACGCCGACCTGGTTTTCGACGCCGACCCTACGGGCCGGCTGCGGCAGTTGGTCAACCACGAGGAAGTGGGGCAGCAGTGGCAACGCCTGCGGCAGGAGCTGGCGCACCGATACGCCGCCATGCCGGACGATATGCTAGCCAGGATGGTAGCGAGGGTAGACCAGCAGCTGGCCCAGCCCGCCGGGCTGTGGCCATCGCTGCGCCCTGACTACTTATACGCCGCCTTGCCCGGCGATTTTTACCAGCAACTATTCGAAACGAACAGCCGCTACACGCAAGCCAAGGTATTTCCGCAGTTTTTGGGTTTGCTCGACCTGCATTTTGTCGAAACCCTGCGGTTGGCCCCTCCCGAAAGCAGGGCGCCCGGCGAGCTGCCGACGCAAGCGGTGCTGCAACTGACTGGGGCGCTCGACCCTACCGCTACCGACGTGCCGGGCGTGGCCGCGGCCATCCAGGCGGCGCTCGGCCGCACGGCCCCCGTGGTGCCCGAGGAAGTGCAGTTTGCCTACGAGGCTACCCACTGCTTCGACCGCAGCACCGGCCGGCCAGTGGCTGTGAAGCTGACGGTGAGCTGCACCTACCAAAACCTGTACCACCGCGAATACTACCTCACCATTCAAGCCGAACCCGCCGTATGAGCCAGGAAGGCCAGGAATTTGTGTGCAACGGCGCCCCTTGCCGCTGCGATAAGGGCACCACGCCCAGCCCGCTGCCAGTCACGAGCCAGCAGTTTGTGACCCTGCAAGGCAAGCTGCAAGCCACTACGCTCGATAAAGCATTCGTGCCTTTTGGCAGCTGCGCCCTCAAAAACAACCAGCCCTGCGTGCCGGAGCTGCTGCGCTGGGAAAAGGCGTTTGAGGTCTCCACGGTCCAGGTCAAGGGCTGCCACCCCCTGCTCGATCAAAGTACCATCCGCTGCGCCGTGGGAGGCGTGGTCAGCATCCTTAATACCTTGCAAATCAAGGTACCCGGCCCGCCGCCCGCCGTCCAGCGCTCCGAAAGCTACGCGGCTGCCAGCCTGCTGGCCCCTATTCTTCTCATTCCGCTTCCACCCAAAACCGACGCCAGCGATGCCAACCATATTTGACCACATGATGCAAAGCCCGCAGCCGGCGATAGGCAAGTCGGTGGTGGGGAAGTCAGCCAAAGAGAAAGCCGACGACACCAAGAAAGGCATCACCGTAACGGCGGCCATCTTCTTCGACGGTACGCTGAACAACCGCACCAACACCACCGAGCGCCTTCATGCGTCTGGGGCAGCCAAGGAGATGGATGATGGGCAAACCAGCTACGACAACTACTACTCCAACGTGGCCATTTTGGAGTTTATGAATAGCAGAAGGAAGCCAGAAAACAAGCATGCTTCCGTATATAGGGCCATTGCACCAAACGCATAGTTAGCGTTTTCTGGTTGAGCTTAGAATAATCAGGTGTCACTTTCTAGCTTGCAGGGCCACTTTTTGGATTAGAATTCTTCAAAATCATTTGTGAATTGACCCAGTAGTTACCTTGATGCTTTTGCAATCCACTTCGTTAAGATTGTGCTAATAATCAATACTATATGGTTATTAGCTCAACCGCAGAAACGTTAACTACGTGTTTGGTGCAATGGCCCTACTTCCGTATATGTTGAGGGGGAAGGCACGGAAAACCGGTTGATGGACAAACTTGCGGGCTATTCGGTTGGCATGGGGGCAACTGGTATCCCTGATAAGGTGACTAATGGGATCAAGGCCTTAAATAAGGAAATAAAAAAATTCTATGATGCACAAAATGACCGAATTGACAAGCTCACCATCAGCGTTTTCGGTTTCAGCCGGGGGGCAGCCGCGGCCCGCCACTTCATTTCTCGTAAAGCAGAGCTGTGCGCCAGCTTAAGAATTGCGCCCGCCGTTATTGAGTACACGTTCGTGGGCTTGTTCGATACCGTATCCTCGTACGGGACGACGAGCTTCGCTGACGACGTGGAGGAGCTACAGCTCCGTCTGACGGACCCGGCGATCAAAAAGGTGGTGCATCTGGTAGCCGGCAACGAGTACCGCGAAAACTTTGCTTCCACCAGCATTGCTAGCGCCATTGCCGCCGGCGTAGGCTACGAGGTGAAGCTGCCGGGTGCGCACTCCGATATTGGCGGGGGCTACGGCGAAATGGAAAATGAAGACCGGCTCGAAACCCCGGAAGAGCTCCAGCGCTTACTGGCCGAGGGTTGGTACTGCAAAGAGCAAGTCAACTTTTTGTTGGGCCGAGGCTCGCGTACGCTGTCTTACCATTACCAGCTTATTCCGCTGGGCATTATGGACAAGCTAGCCACCAAGTATGGCATGCTGTTCACCGCTAAATTACCCCGCGAAGTGCACCTGCAAATTCCTGCCAACCTGCTCCCGGCCCGCAATGAACTGGTAGCACAGGGCGTGCACAAGGAGGGAGTGCATTCAACGGAAATCACGCTGGCGACGCCCTGGCTCAAGTACGTGCGTAATGTGTACCTGCACCGTTCCGTGAGTGATGGCACGGGCATGCACGGGTATTTCAAGGAGGGCAAGCCTGCTCGCATTCACATTGTAGGCTAGCCGACCTGCCTGCTCAGCTATATTTCCTGTTGCCTCTGCGCTATGTTTTGTCGATTTTTTTTCTCATTGGCGCTCTGCGCCTTATCCCTCACTTTCACTGCTTGCCACTTCTGGCACCCTATGGAAGCCTACCAGACCGAAAAATTTGAGCTAAATGCGGGTCCGTGCGCGGCCGACGACTACCCCGTGCAGATTCACCGCGGTGAGTTTAGCAACTCACTTAAGGAGGGCAGCATTGTAGTGCCCTACGGCCACTACCTGGACGGTAATTGGGGCGCTTCGGGTACTAGTTGGGTGGTAGGCGACCCGATGCAGCCGGTGCCGGACAGCTTACACTTGCGCTGGTTCTCGTGGGCCGAGAACCAGTTCTACGAGGGGCACTTTGCTATGCCCCAACGCAAAATCTATGACCTGCTCAAGCAGGGCTACTGGAACACGGACAACAACCAGCACGATACGTACTACGAGCTCACCGTCTGCGTGATACCGAAGGGCGGAGTCGTGGTCTGGCTGAGTGGCCAGGGGCAGCAAGTAGTGGTAGGCCACTACCAGGCCCCGGCCACGAATTATTCCTGGCTGGCCTTCAACGGCGGGCATGATGATAATGTGCGGGCGCAGGTAGTAGCCGAGTACCAGGCAGAGATGCTGCCCCATGTGCGAGCCGAGATCGCGGCGGGCACCATCAGCAGCCGCAAGTGGGACGCGTACCTGGCCGCCGTCTACCCCTGGAAACTGGAAGTGCGCGAGCTCGACGGCAAGCAGCCGATCCCAGTGCCAGTGACCAACTACTTTATGCGTTTTGTCAATGCCGAATCCGTAACCTACGCCCCCACGCCGGACCGGACCCCCTACGTGCAGGGCATCATCACGCTCACGCCCAAGCCCGTACCCAAGTACTTTGGCGTATTTGTGAAGAACCGCTACGGGGAGCAGCACGAGGTGCGGGTCGATTCGCTGGATGAGGCCGAGACGCTGGCTGCTTTCCACACGCTGGCCACCAGCCAGCCCAAGGAGCCTATCGTGCTGCGCGTGGAGGTGGATAAGCTTTACACTCAGGCCACGCTCACGCTCAGCAACGGCTTCCAGACTATTCCCTTACCCAAGGCCGTGGCTAAGGTATTCGAGCTGTGAGGAAAGGTATGGCTGCTGGCTGAGTCTGTCCGTACTCGGGAGCGCCCACTTCGGACATTCCTTGCAAGCTTACTGCTGCCCGGAAAGACCGAATTGACAAACTTACCCTCAGTGTCTTCGGCTTCAGCCGAGGGTCGGCGGCGGCGCGGCACTTTATTTCCCGCAAAGCCGAAGTGTGTGCTCGCTTGGGCATCAAGCCTGCAGTGGTGGAATACACCTTTGTGGGCTTGTTTGATACGGTGTCCTCTTACGAGCATGGGGCCTCGTTTATTACGAACGTGGCAACCGTGCTTGACTTTGGCAACGATGTGGAGGAGCTGCACCTGCGCCTGACGGACCCGGCCATTAAGAAGGTAGTACATCTGACGGCCGGGGATGAGTACCGCCAGAACTTCGCCTCCACCACCATTGCCAGCGCCATCGCGGCGGGTACGGGCTACGAATTGCAGCTGCCGGGCGTACACTCCGACATTGGCGGGGGCTACGGCGAAGTAGAGGAAGAAGACCGGCTCGGCACGCCGCAGGAGTGGCAGCAGCTCATTGCGCAGGGCTGGTACCGCAACGAGCAGGTCAATTTTTTATTGGGCCGGGGCTCGCGCCGGCTCACCTATCACTACCAGCTCATTGCTTTAACTATCATGCGTAAGCTGGCTACCAAGTATAGCATGTTGTTGACGGCTAGAGTGCCCCGTGAGGTGCTGCTGACCGTGCCAACGGATTTACTGCAAGCTCATAACGAGCTGGTGGCTTATGCCGAAGCCCATGACGGGGCGCACCGCAAGCAAGTCGTACTCCGTCAACCCTTGCTAAAGCAGGTGCGCAACCGCTACCTGCACCGCTCAGCCAATGACAGCACCGGAATGCAGGGTAATTTCGAGGATGACCAACCTGCCCGCATTAGCATTCCGGGTTAGCCTCGTCTTCCCTCGCATTCCTCTCCATTCCTATGACTACTTTGCCCGTCCGACTTACTTGCCTGCTGGCGCTCGGCACCTTGTTTACCACCTTCACCGCCTGCCACTTCGGGCCCCCCATGGAAGATTACCAGACCGAGAAGTTTGAGTTGAATGCCGCGCCCGGTGCGGCCGATGGTTATCCGGTGCAGATTCATCGGGGCGAGTTTAGCAATTCCCTTAAACAGGGCCGCATCGTGGTGCCGTATGGTGATTATCTAGAAAGCACCTGGGGCGGTTCGGGTATTGCCTGGGGCGTGGGTGACCCCATGCAGCCCGTGCCGGACAGCCTGCACCTGCGCTGGTTTGCCTGGGCCGAGAACCAGTTCTACGAGGGGCACTTTGCCATGCCCCAGCGCAAAATCTACGACCTGCTCAAGCAAGGCTATTGGAAAAATGATGAAAAGAAGCACGAAACCTACGGGACGCTGCTGGTGTGCGTGCTGCCCAAAGGGGGAGTAGTGGTCTGGCTCCAAGGCCGCAACCAGGTACTCATCGGCCGCTTCCAGGCCCCGGCTACCAACTATTCCTGGTTGGCCTTCAACGGCGGGCACGATTCCAATCGGGCGCAGGTCGTGGCCGAATATCAGCGGGAGATGTTGCCCCAGGTGCGGGCCGAGATCGCGGCGGGCACCATCAGCAGCCGCAAGTGGGACGCGTACCTGGCCGCCGTCTACCCCTGGAAACTGGAAGTGCGCGAGCTCGACGGCAAGCAGCCGATCCCAGTGCCAGTGACCAACTACTTTATGCGTTTTGTCAATGCCGAATCCGTAACCTACGCCCCCACGCCGGACCGGACCCCCTACGTGCAGGGCATCATCACGCTCACGCCCAAGCCCGTACCCAAGTACTTTGGCGTATTTGTGAAGAACCGCTACGGGGAGCAGCACGAGGTGCGGGTCGATTCGCTGGATGAGGCCGAGACGCTGGCTGCTTTCCACACGCTGGCCACCAGCCAGCCCAAGGAGCCTATCGTGCTGCGCGTGGAGGTGGATAAGCTTTACACTCAGGCCACGCTCACGCTCAGCAACGGCTTCCAGACTATTCCCTTACCCAAGGCCGTGGCTAAGGTATTCGAGCTGTGATGCGCCGTTCTATTTGAAGGTTTATCTTTTTTGACCGGCAATAAGACAGTTTAGCTACTACCCATGAACTGGCCTGAGGCAAGTAGCTAAGCCAATTTGCTCAAACTATTCGTCCAGCATTATCTTATCCATTCACTTGTCCACCAAGGCTAGGCGAAGGTTGATATGACGCTTAAGAATTCTCAAGCGTTTTGGGAATACGGGCAGTGGCGTTGGAGTGGGCATTGTCGCCAGCAGGCTTGGAAGCTACTCAGCAGTATGCTACCGGGCGGGCTTGGTCCGGGCGGCGGCCAGCTGCTGCCGGTACTCTTCGATAAAGGCGCTTTCCTGCGCTACAATGGTGGTGAGGTTTGCCAGCTGCTCATTCACGAGGGCTAGCTTTGGGTCGTCGGGGTTGTACTTGCCCAGGCCGGCAAACTGGCTGGGCATCCGCTTGCGCTTGCCAGCAGCTTTTTCGGCCAGGGCATCGAGCAGCATTTCGTAGCCCGGAATACTGCCGATGTCTTCGGGCGGGCCAGCGCGGCGGCCGTCGGGGCAGTGCACGGCTGGCGGTGGCGTGTCGGTCGCCAGCGGCGCGATTTTCTCCACTACCAGCTGATGATCCCAGTAGTCACCCATATCGTACACGTAGCTGACTTTGTCTTTGGGGGCCTGCAAAACTTCGGCTAGTGTCACCTGGCGAGGGTCGCGCCACCCCTCGGGTAGATAGTCTGCTACGCCGGGCTGCACAGGCGGCGTGCCGGTCACAAAATCATTGCCGCCGCCCCGGCCGGTACTAAACTCGAACAAATGCGCATTTTCCCAGCCAAACGCCAGCTGAAGCGCAAAATGCAATTCCCAGAACGTAAGCGTATCGGGTAGTACCAAGCGCCGCCAAATGGGTGGGCTGGTATAAGCTAGCGTTGTTTTGATCGTTAGTAAGGTAGGCATCAGTGGGGCAGGTAATGACAACGCGATGGCCGCTCAGAAGCTAAGCAATGAGCACTTACGCAAGGTAAGAACTTTTGACAGCTTACCATTCCTCAACCTCCTTGGGCCGTCCTATCGCCGCCACCGGGCAGCGTCCAGGCCCAGGGTCACGAGCAGCGCGTGCGGCAGCGTTACCACCGAGGCTACCAGCAGCGCCAGGCTGGTGAGTACCGCTCCATCAGCGGCCCGCGCCCACTGCCAACTAAAGAGCGCCACCAAGGCTGCTACGCTGATGGCGAGCAGTGGCGCCGACCGCCGCAGAAAAAAAACTACTTCGCGCCCCAGTGCCGCCCAGCTGCCGGCCCTAGCCCGGCCCATCAGCGCGTTCATGCGCAGCACGTGTTGTAGGCTGTGCCAAAACACGAAGTATACGCTGCCCGCTAGCACGGGGGGCATCGTTAGCAGCAGCGCGGTTAGTAGGAACACTTCGAACCCGTCGATTTGGGCCAGTTGCTTTTGCCCGTGGGCAAGGTAGCTGGCCCACAGCAGGATGTGGCCACCCAGCACCACTGGCCCAAGCACGTGGGCCGTCGTAGTAATGGACGCCGTACTAACCGCTGCCGCGCCGGCCAGGGTAAGCAGGCCATTAATGAGCAAACGGGTTTCGACCGGCCAAGCTAGCAAGGGTACAGTAAAGAGGAGACTGCCTCGTAAGAGGCTATGAAACAGCCATTTAGTCCGGTGACGAGCCGCCACGGGCGCATCGCCCGAGCCCCAGTGCCAGGCCGACAATCCGAAGAAGAAGGCTACTGCCAGCCCCGGCTGCCACCACCACAGCGCTCCCATGGCGGCGGCGAGCCCCAGGTAGCCGCCCAGAAATAAGGCCCAGTAGCGTACTTGGCCGCGGGCCAGCGCCGGGTGCGTAGCCGGCACCACAAACTGGTCGCAGGCGCCGTGGGCCACGCCCAGTAGTACCAGCCCCAGCAGTAAAAGCGGGCCCAGCACGTAGCCGGCCCAGGCTGGCGCTACTAGGCCAAGGACTACCGCCGCCAGCACTACCCCGTAGGAGTAGCGCTGGGGGGTAGCGAGCTGCTTAGCCCACCTCATGGCCGTCGAGTACCTTCTTCTCGTCGAGGCGCTCGTCGATGATGCGCTTGCCCACCAGGTACGCCACGACGGCGATGCCCACCTTGTTGAAGATGTCGGCAATGCTAAAGCCGATGTGAATGTAGTTCAGGTCGATGTTGGTGAGCGTCAGCAGGTAGCCTATCGGGTATACGCCCCAGGCCGTCACCGTCGTGTAGGCCATAAAGCGGAAGCCCCAGCGCTCGTGCTCGTTGCAGCGCCCGGCATAGCGCTGGTAGAAACCCCGCAGCATGAAGGGCACTACGAGGTAACCCAGCGTGGAGATGGCGCCCCACAGCAGTTTGCTGCTGCCCATGATTTCGCCGGTCGCCGTGAGCTGCTGCTCACCGATGTAGCCCGTCAGCACCATCCAGAAGTCAGCCAGCAGCATAATGGTGATGGCCTTGCCGGCCTCCCTGGTGCTGATGCGCAGCATGGAGACCGTCTTGAGCAGCAGCAGCGGTGTGGTGATGGCCCAGTCCATGTAGCGGTACTGCCCAATGGCCTGGTAGCCGCGCCGCACCAGTGAGGCAGCCTCGGCCGAGTGAGCCCCGAGCTTGCTTGCCTCGTGCAGCAGCTCGTGGTAGAAGTGCGTGATGAGCAGATACGACACGCCCGCCACGGCCCCGATAATAGCCCCGTACACCCGCGACACGCGGTGCTCGGGCGCAATGCTCTTTTGCGTGGCCAGGCTGAAAATAAAGTTGCCCAGAAAGGCGTAGGCCGCGATGGCCATGAAGAAATAGGTAATCATGGGCAAAATGCCCACCTCGCCCGCCGTGGGCACCGAAGAGTCGCCGAAGATCATAGGAAGTAGCTGGTAAGAAGTGATGAATGAAGGAGTGAATGAAATGTGAGTTTCGACAATACGGCCGGATTAAGAGGAGAGTTGTAGCTAGGGCCAGGCGAAATAGATTTTCATTATCCGTTCATTTACAAGTAGTTCAGCTTAATCTATGTAGAACACCTGTGCAGTAGGTAGAAGAGTAGCTTGCTAATCAGTCAAAAAATTCTGGCGGACGCACTTCCCCAGAAAAGAGCGCCTGCCAGGACTTTTGCTTCAATAATATTGTGAGTGCCCGCGCTGCCCAGCGAGGATGCGGTAGAAGGAGTGCGCCTCGATTTCTTCGATCGTGAGGCCGGTGGGCACGGGGGCTTCCTCCCAGATGGCGCCGCAGTTCAAGGCTGGGAGAAATGAGGTGAGCCAGTACTGGTCGGTAGCATCATCGTCGAAGCTGTTGCCCGTGATTTCGGTACGCGTTACAAGCCCACCAGCCGCCGCGCCGCGCCGATAATGGCTAGCTCGGCCTGCCCGGCGGGCTTCTGTGCGGCATCGAGCTGAAGCTTGGTGGCGGCTGGCCAGCCGGGCGGCGGGGCCTGGCCCTGGGCTAGCTGCGTGAGGCGCTGGTCGAGCAGGCTGGCCACGAGGCCCAGCTGCGCGGCGAGCGGCGCGTACTCGGCCAGGCTGGGGCTGGCGGCAAACAGCGACGGGAGGGCTGCGGTGGCGCGCTGCCACTCGGCCACTTGCTGGCGCAGGCTAGCCAGCTGGCGGCGGGCTGCCGGCGACAAGGCGGGGGCCGTAGCCGGAAAAGTAGGCACCACTAGGCTGAGGCTAGCTAGCAGGCTGTCGGTAGTGGTACCAAAGCGGCGGGCCACATCCGACTCGGCGGGCGCGGCATCGACGAGGCGGGTAAGAGGCGTTTCGGTGGTGTATTTGAAGCCTTGGAAGTGACGCTTGTAGTCCTTCACCGGCTCTAGCACGGCGGCCAGCGTTTGCAAGGCGGGCAAGGTGGTGGGGGCAGAGCTAGCCAACTGGCGCAGCAAAGCGGCCGGGGCGCGGCGGTGGCGCAGGCCCAGCGCGTCGAGCTCCTCGCTCACGAAGGCCAGCCGGCGATACATGTCGGGCACGTCTTGGGCGCTGGCGGCGGGGCTCCAGAGGCGCTCGGCCACGGCGGCGGCGCGGGGCCACACGCGGCTTTCGTAGAGTACGCTGTCGGCAAACTCGCTCCACATGGCGGCCTCGCCGCCCAGCACGCGGGCTTGCAGCGAGTCGGGCACGCCCTGGAGCGGGTCGGCGGCGTAGTGGCTGGCGGCCGAGTAGTACAGGTCGAGGTAGTAGCCGTGGGCGCGTAGGGCGGGGTGGCCCAGGCGCACGGCGTCGGCTACGCCCTTGGGGCCACGCCAGCTTTCTATTACGATAGGCTGGGGCAGGTCGGGCCCCAGGGTTTCATCCCAGCCCACTACCGTCTTGCCCAATTTTTGCAAAGTACTGAGCATGCGGCGATTGAAGTAGGTTTGGAGCTGGTGCTTATCGACGTAGCCTTTGGCGTTTAGCATACATCTCTCCTGCATAAAGGCCACGATGCGCGGATTGTGGCGCCACTGTCGGCCATCGTTCTCGTCGCCACCAAGGTGAAAATACGGGTCGGGAAACAGCCCACTCATCTCGGTCAGCACCGAGTCGAGCATGGTGTAGGTGCTCTCGCGGGTGGGGTCGAGCAGGGCCCAGTTGTTGCTGGTGCCCCAGCGCGTAGGCACCGCCTTGATGGAGTCATTGGAGGCCAGCCGGGGATAGGCGGCCAGCAGCGCGCCGGTGTGGCCGGGCAAGTCAAACTCGGGCACCACCCGAATGCCGCGCTGGGCGGCGTAGCGCACCACCTCGCGCACCTCGGCCTGGGTGTAGTAGCCGGTGGCGCCGCCCACCTGGTGCAGGCGCGGAAAGAGCTTGCTTTCCACGCGCCAGCCCTGGTCGTCGCACAGGTGCCAGTGCAGCACGTTGAGCTTCACGGCGGCCATGCCATCGAGGTTGCGCTTGATTACCGGCACGGGCAAAAAATGCCGGGCCGCATCAACCAGCAGCCCGCGCCAATGAAAGCGGGGCGCATCCTCAATATCGCAAAACTGCGCCCGCCAGCCCCGGGGCGTGCTCTCCATAACTTGCCGAAACGTGGCTAGCCCGCGCTGAATGCCCAGCGGCCCCACAGCCGTGAGGCTAGCGCCCGCCACCGTAATGCGCAGGTGGTAGCTCTCGTCGGTAGAGGTGGCCGCGCCGGTAGTTTGGCGGTGCAGGGCTGGCAGGGGCGCCGCCGCGAAGCGGTAGTAGCCGGCCTGCCAGGTAGCCTGGGCGGGCAGCGGCAGCAGCGGGCGCTGGGCGTGGGCGGCAAAGCCAACCAGGGATAGTAAAAAAACTTTAGCGCAGCGTTTCGCAAAGTTGGCAGCGTTTCGCAGAAACCAACGAAAAAAAACTTTGCGAAACTCTGCCAACTCTGCGAAACGCTGCGTGCTCATATTAATCCCCTGGCCTTGAACTCCAGGTACTTATTTATCGTGTTCACCGTCAGTAGCTGCGGTGGGGTAAGTAGGGCCTGAATGCCGTAGCGCTGAAGCTCCAGCACGATCTGGCGTTTTTCCTGCTGAAATTTTTCGGCAATAGTCTGGTTGTAAACGTCGGCCGTGGTTTCGGCCGGCGCGTCGAGGTAAGTGCGCAGCTCGGTGTTTTCGAAAAAAACCACCAGCAGCAAGTGCGCTTTGCCCAAGGCCCGCAGGTAGGGCAGTTGCCGCTGCATTCCCTGTAGGGTTTCGAAGTTGGTAAACAAAATTAGCAGGCTGCGCTGCTTGATCTTGGCGCGCACCGTGGCGTAGAGGCGCTCGTAGTCGGTTTCGAGGTACTGGGTTTTCTGGTGGTACAGCACCTCCAGGATGGTTCGCAGGTGGCCCGGCCGGCGCTCGGCGGGCACCGTGGCGCCGGGCTTGTTGGCGAAGGTGATGAGGCCCGCTTTGTCGTGTTTGAGGAGCGCAATGTTGCTCATGACCAGCGTGGCGTTGATGGCGTAGTCGAGCAGGCTCAGGCCCGCAAACGGCATTCGCATCACGCGGCCCTTATCGATGAGGCAGTAGACTTGCTGGGCGCGCTCATCCTGAAAGTGGTTGACTACCAGCGTGTCGCTGCCACCGCTGGCCCGCCGGGCGCTGGCTTTCCAGTTGATGGTGCGCGGGTCGTCGCCCCCGGCGTAGGGCCGAATTTGCTCAAACTCCGTGCTCTGGCCCACCCGCCGAATGCGCTTCACGCCCACCTCCGTGAGGCGGTTGT
>CAZERY010000080.1:0-13348 GCA_964514915.1 uncultured Hymenobacter sp. | reverse complement strand
CGCCGCGCTACGAGCTATTCGGCAAGTTTGCGGCCCGCCTCGACGACGTGGCCAACTTCCTGCCCGCCCGCCTCACGGCCGGGCTGCTGGCGGCGCTGGGAGGCAGTGGGCGCGGCTTTCTGTTTATCCTAAGATTTGGTAATCAGCATAAAAGCCCTAATGCCGGCTACCCCGAAGCCGCGCTGGCGGGCGTGCTCAACTGCCGTTTCGGCGGCCCCAACTACTACCACGGCCAGCTCGTGCCCAAGCCCTACATCGGCGACAACCCGCGCGCGATTGCTCCCACCGAAATCGAGCGGGTGGCCCGGCTCAACCACGCGGTGTGCGCGGCGGTAGTGGCGGGGGTGCTGGGCTGGCTGTGGTGGCACAAGCGGTAGGCAATGCCCTTCCTGCGCGGGTCGGCAGCACAAATAACGCGCTGAAGGCGGGCCTAGAATGGTTGCGCAATCGGGGTACCGGCGAGGTGTACCGTGGACGCTGCGAGTCCGCGCGTCGGGCCCAGCGGACGTTCACCCGCGCGGACTCGCAGCGTCTACAGTACACATACTCTAGGCTTTACGCGATACAAGCTGCGCAACAAAATCCTTATTATCACCCCAATATAAATGCACGTACGAAGCAAGCACGTTGCCCTGCCGGTACAGCTGCACCGATACGGCCGCGCCCTTAGCGCTGGTGATGCGCGCCGGCTCGGGCGTGAGGCCGTGGTCGGCTAGCTGCGAGTAGTGAAATTCGTGCCCTTTGATAGTCAGGTTATTACACGCTACGGTGCGGTAGCCGAGCGTCAGCTTGGCGGCTTCCATAGAAGTATCGCAGGGGAGCGCGCCCACCATGGGGAAGGTCTGGCCCTGCGCATCCACGAGGTGTCGGCCCAGGTACATGAGGCCGCCACACTCGGCGTAGGCCGCGCCGCCGGCCGCGCAGTAGGCGGCCAGGCTGGCGCGCATGGGGGTATTTTGGCTCAGCGTTTCGGCAAAGAGCTCGGGGTAGCCGCCGGGCAAGTACAGGAAATCGGTGCCGGGCGGTAGGGCCACATCGGTTAGCGGACTGAAATACGTGACCTCACCGACCTCGGCCAGCACCTGCAAGTTCTGGAAATAAGTGAAGGTGAACGCCGCGTCGCGGGCCACCGCGATGCGCGGCCGGGCCGGGTGGGCGGTGAGTAGCGCCGACTCGACTGGCGCGGGCAGCAGCGCGGGCGCGGGCTGGCTGGTGAGAGCCAGCAGGCGGTCGAGGTCCACGGTTTGGGGCAACAGGTCGGCCAGGGCTTCGACCACGGCTTCTTGCTGCACTTCGGCCGCAATGGACAGCCCCAGGTGGCGCGACGGGATGGCAAACTCCGGCCGGCTGGGCAGGTACCCCAAGGCCTCTACCCCCACATCGGCGCAGGCTTCTTGCAAAAACTGGTAGTGCGAGGCTGTGTTGACGAAGTTAAAAATGGCCCCCACCAGCTTGATGCCCGGATAAAAATTCTTAAACCCAAATAGCAGCGGCGCCACCGAGTACGCCATCGCCTTCGCATTGATTACCAGAACAATCGGCAAGTTGAGCAGCTCGGCTACGGCGGCGCTGCTGCCCCGCATGCGGTCAGCCCCGTCGAAGAGGCCCATCACGCCTTCGACCACGGCCACGTCGGCGGCGTGGGTGTAGCGGGCATAGGTAGCCTGGGCGTGCGCCGGGCTAGCCATAAACAAATCGAGGTTGAGGCTGGGCCGGCCGGCCGCCTGGCTGTGGTGGTGGGTGTCGAGGTAATCGGGGCCGCACTTGAAGGGCTGCACCGCTAGGCCGCGCCGGGCCAGCGCCCGCAGCAGCCCCAGCGTGAGGGTGGTTTTGCCGCTGCCGCTGCTGGGCGCGGCCAGCAAAAATTGCGGCTTGCGAACGGGGTAATCGGGCACGGCGAATACTTTTGTGCGCGGCGCTGGCCGCTGGATTATGGCTCTTTACTTGATTTCGGGTGGCCCCGGGGCCGGCAAAACTACGCTGCTGGCGGCCTTGGCGGCGGCGGGCTTTGCAGTGGTGCCGGAGGTATCGCGACAGCTTATCCGCGAGCAGGTGGCGCTAGGCAGTGCGCTAGTGCCGTGGCACGACCTAGGCGGCTTTGCCGAGTTGGCGCGCGAACGCATGGTGGCGCAGCACGCAGCAGCTAGCCAGCGAGGCGGCAGCAAGTTTTTCGACCGCGGCCTGCCCGACCTTATCGCCTATCTCACGGCGGCAGGCCTGCCGGTAGCCCCGGCCTACTACCACGCCGTGGCCAATTGCCCCTATCAACGGCTCGCTTTTCTGGCCCCACCCTGGCCCGCTATCTACGTCAACGACCCCGAGCGCTGGCAAACGCCGGCCGAGGCAGCTACCCTGTATGAGGCGCTGCACGCTACCTACGAGGCGCTGGGCTTTGACGTGTGCGTGCTGCCGCGGGCGTCGGTGGCGGCGCGGGTGGCGTTTGTGCAGGCGGCCCTGGGGGCGAAGGGCGGGCCGGGGCTGGGCCGTGCTACCTTTACGGCCGAGCAAGGGTAGTCGCTTCCGCGGTGCGGGGCGGCTTTAAAAGGGAAGCCGGTGCGAGTCCGGCACAGTCGCCGCTGCTGTAACCCCAGTTGCCAACCGGCCGATACGTGGCGCCACTGTTCCCCAGCGGGAATGGGAAGGCCATCGGCCGGGGGAAGTCAGAAGACCTGCCGTTGCGCCTTTCACTCACCGCTTTCGGTAGAAAAGCGCGCCGTACCATGCCCCAACTTTCGCCTCCCCCCGGCCGCGCCGGGGGCGCATTTTTTCCTTGTTTGCCCCGGCACCGCGGGTGGCTGCTAGGCTTGCTGCTGGCTGGCCACCTGGCCAGCTCGGGGCAGCCGCGGCCGGCGCAACGGAGCGCACCAGTGCCGGCCAGCCGCCCCACTCCATCGGCGCACCCCGCTACGGCCACTGGGCGCACCACGGTGCGCTACGCCAAAGGCTTCACCATCAGCTACGCGGGCAAGTATAAGGTAATCACCATCCAAAGCCCCTTCGAGCCGAAGGCGCCGACCGTGCGCTACCTGCTGGTGCCGCGCGGGGCGGCGCGCCCGGCCGGCTACCCCGATGCGCAGGTCATTGCCACGCCCATTCGCAGCCTGGTGGGCTTGTCGTCGCTGCACGTGGCGCTGGCCGATTTTCTGGGGGCCGACGACCTGGTGGTGGGCGTGGGCAGCTTTAAGTACGTGTCGGCGGCGCGGGTGCGGCAACGCATCGCGGCCGGCCAGGTGTACGAAGTGGGCCAGGGCAAAGAGCTGAACAACGAGCTGCTGGTGGCTCAGCACCCCGACCTAGTCATGGCCACCGGCTGGCCCGGCGAGGGCGCAGATTATTTCCAGACCCTGCGCGCGGCCGGCATCCCAGTGCTCATCAATTCGGAATGGGTCGAAACCACGCCCCTGGCCCGCGCCGAGTGGGTGAAGGTGCTGGCCGCGCTCCTCAATAAGGAAGACCTCGCCAACCAGAAGTTCGACGCAGTGGCCCGCGAGTACCAGCGCCTCGCGGCCCTGGGCCGGCGGGTGGCTAAGAAACCCAGCGTGGTGGTGGGGCTGCCCTTCAAAGACGTGTGGTACGTGCCCGACGCCGACAGCTACCTGGCCCAGTTTCTGCGCGATGCGGGCGCCACCTACCACTGGAACCGCACCAAGGCGCCCAGCGGCAGCCTGGCGCTGTCGTTTGAGGCAGTCGCCCCGGTGGCCCTCACCGCCGATTACTGGCTGCAAACCGGCTCGCTCACCACCAAAGCTGCCCTGCTGGCCCAGGATGCCCGCTACGCCGCCTTCGCGCCCGTCAAGACCGGCCGGGTATTCAATAATAACCGGCGTACCAACGCCCAGGGCTCGAACGACTACTGGGAATCGGGGGCCATGCATCCCGACCTCATCCTGGCCGATTTGCTCCGCATTTTGCATCCCGAGCTGCTGCCCACCGGGCCGCTCCGCTACTACCAGCCGCTGCGATGACGCCAGCTTTTCTGCCGCCAACTACGCCGCCCTCACTACCTGCCCCCCGGCTGGCCCGCGGCCTGCTGGCGCTCGTGGTACTCGTGGGGCTGGCTTTCGTGCTCGACGTGGCGCTGGGGCCGGTGCGCATTCCGCTGCTGGCGGTGGCGCGCCTGCTGCTGGGCCACGGCGCGGCGGCCGATGCGGCCACGGATTTTATCGTGCACCAGATTCGCCTGCCCAAAGCCCTAACGGCGCTGGTAGCTGGGAGTGGCCTGGCCGTGAGCGGCTTGCAGATGCAAACGCTCTTTCGCAACCCGCTGGCCGGGCCCTCGGCGCTGGGCCTCACGGCGGGCGCGGGCCTGGGCGTGGCGCTGGTGATGCTGGCGGGTGGCGGCGGGGCCGGCGCCCTGGCCGTGCGGCAGCTGGGGCTAGCCGGTAGCTGGGCGCTGGTGCTGGCGGCCACGGCCGGCGCCGCCCTGGTTATGGCCTTGGTGCTGGCGCTGGCGGCCCGCGTGCGCGACAACGTGGTGCTGCTCATCGTGGGGCTGATGGTGGCGAGCGTAACTGGGGCCATTGTCAGCCTGTGGCAATATTTTAGCGCGCCCGAGCAGATTCAGGAATACTTGCTCTGGACGTTTGGGGCGCTGGGCGGCGTCACGGGGCCGCACCTGGCGGTGCTGGCCACGGTAGTGGCGCTGGGCCTCGGGCTAGCCCTGGCCTCGGCCAAACCGCTGAATGCCCTGCTGCTGGGCGAGAACTACGCCCGCAGCCTGGGGCTGCGGGTGCGCCGCTCGCGCACGCTTATTATTCTCAGCACGAGCTTATTGGCTGGTGGCGTCACGGCCTTTTGCGGGCCGATTGGGTTTGTGGGCATTGCCGTGCCGCACCTCACCCGTGCCCTGCTGGGCACGGCCGACCACCGAATTTTGCTGCCCGGCGCCTGCCTGCTGGGTGCGGCCCTGGTGCTGGCCTGCGACTGCCTGGCCCAGCTACCCGGCAGCCAGATAACCTTGCCCATCAACGTCGTCACCTCGCTACTCGGCGCACCCGTGGTGCTGTGGGTTGTGCTGCGCCGCCCTATCCGCGCTGCCGCATGAGCCTAGCCCCACCCCCCGCTGCGGCACCGATACTGACGGCGGAGAACCTGACCTTGGGCTACACCGTGCGCAAAAAAGTGCCCCGCCTGGTAGCCGGCCCGCTCCAGCTAACGCTGTGGCCCGGCGAACTGGTGTGCCTGCTAGGCCCCAACGGGGCCGGCAAATCGACGCTGCTGCGTACGCTGGCCGGGATGCAGGCTCCGCTGGGCGGCTCCCTCGCCATAGGTGGCGTGCCCCTGGCTAGCCTTAGTCCCGAGGCCCGCGCCCGCCAGCTCAGCATCGTGCTCACCGAGCGCATCGAGGCTAGCCACCTCACCGTGCAGGAAGTGGTGAGCCTGGGCCGGCACCCGCACACCGGCTGGCTGGGCGGCCTCGCGGCCCACGACCACGCGCAGGTGCAGGCGGCGCTGGCGGCCACCGGCACCGCGCAGTTTGCCCCCCGCCCGGTGGGCGAACTCAGCGACGGCGAGCGCCAGAAAGTGCTGCTGGCCCGCGCTCTGGCCCAGGACACGCCGCTGCTGGTACTCGACGAGCCCACCGCCCACCTCGACCTGCCCAACCGCGTGGCCCTGCTGCGCCTGCTGCACCAGCTGGCGCGCACGCTGGGCAAAGCCATCCTGCTTTCTACCCACGAGCTGGACCTGGCCTTGCAAGCGGCCGACCGGGTGTGGCTGCTGCCCGCCACCGGCGAGCTGCTGGCCGGCCCGCCCGAAGACCTGGTGCTCAGTGGGGCGTTTGCGGCGGCGTTTCAGCGTGAGGGCCTGGCCTTCGATATCGCTACCGGCACCTTTGAGCTGCACGCGCCCACTGGCCCGCCGGTGCAGCTGCTCGGCGATGGCCCCGCCGCCTTCTGGACGCGCCGGGCACTGCTGCGGGCGGGCTTCGTGCCCACCGCTGGCCCCGCGGCCGGGTGCGTCACCGTGCCTGCTGAGACTGGTGCTGGCTTGTGGCTAAGCCAGCTGCCGGGCCAAGCCGCGCGGGCGCATTCCACTATTGGCGCGCTGCTTCAAGCGCTTCGCAATGATTTTAATCAGCTAGGGTAATAGCATATCTATCAATCTAGTATCCCCCCCCTTCAAGCGATGCTTTACTATATCTCCGGCGGGCAGCGCTCGGGCAAAAGCCGCTACGCCCAGGACCTGGCCTTGCAGCTGAGCGAGCGGCCGGTGTACCTGGCCACCTCGCGGCCCTGGGACGACGACCACCGCCAGCGCATTGCCCGGCACGTGGCCGACCGCGATGCCCGCTGGACGACCCTGGAGGAGGAAAAGTATCTCAGCCGCCTCGACCTCGCCGGCCGCACCGTGGTGCTGGACTGCGTGACGCTCTGGCTCACCAACTTCTTTGCCGATGCGAATTACGACGTAGAGACGACCTTGCAACAGGCGAAAGTGGAGTTTGACCAGCTACTCACCCAGGACTGCACGCTGCTGGTAATTTCCAACGAAATCGGCATGGGCCTGCACGCCCCCACCGAGGCCGGCCGCAAGTTTGCCGACCTGCAAGGCTGGCTCAATCAGCACATTGCCCAGCGAGCCGACCGCGCCATTTTTATGGTGTCGGGCCTGCCGCTGGTGGTGAAGTAACCCTTGTGGATAACCGTGCCGCTTAATTTCCGACTACTTTATATCCCTCTTCATGAAAATCTACACTAAAAAAGGCGACGCTGGCACCACGGGTCTCTTCGGCGGCTCGCGCGTGCCCAAAGACGACGTGCGCGTGGAATGCATTGGCACCCTCGACGAAGCCAACTCCACTCTCGGCCTGCTGCGGGTGAAGCTCGGCAATGAGCACGCCTGGCAGCCGGGGCTCCACAAAATCCAGAAAGATTTGATGGATATGATGTCGCACCTGGCGCGGCCTTCGGACGCCAAGAAGGTTAATACCAACCCGATGCCCACCGACGGCGCGCAGTTTTGTGAAGAGTGGATCGACGAGCTGGAAGGCGCGATGACTTCGCCCTCCGACTACTTCCTGCTGCCGGGCGGCAACGAGCTTTCGGCCCTGTGCCACATGGCGCGCACCCAGATGCGCCGCGGCGAGCGCCGCCTGGTGAGCCTGATGGCTACCGATACTGTCGATGCCGCCATTCCGGCCTACATCAACCGACTGTCGGACCTGTTCTTCACCCTGGCCCGCGCCGAGATGGACCAGGCCGGCGTAGCCGAGGAGAAATGGCAATTATTTCTCTACAAACGCTTTAAGAAAGCCGACGAGCCCACCACTCCTACCGAGCCCACCGCGTGAGCACCTGGCCCATCACCCCGCCCGACGCGGCGCTGACCGCCGCCATTCAGCACCAGATTGACACCAAAACCAAGCCGCTGGGGTCGCTGGGGCAGCTCGAAGACCTGGCCCGGCAGCTGGCCCTGGTGCAGCAAACGCTCACGCCCACCCTGCACCGGCCGCACGTGCTGGTGTTTGCGGCCGACCACGGCGTTGCGCAGGCCGGCGTGAGCCAGTACCCGCCCGAGGTGACGCACCAAATGGTGCGCAACTTCGCGGGCGGCGGGGCGGCCATCAATGTCTTCTGCCGCCAGAATAACCTGGGCCTTACCATCGTGGATGCCGGCGTGCGCGGCTCATTCGCCGACCTGCCCGCCGTGCGCGACGAAAAAATAGCCGAAGGCACCCACAACTTCGCCCACGAGCCCGCCATGAGCGCCGCCCAGTGCGCCGACGCCCTCCAGCGCGGCGCCCGCCTGGTCGATGAGCTGCACGCCACCGGCTGCAACGTGCTGGGCCTGGGCGAAATGGGCATCGGCAACACTTCGGCGGCGGCCGTGCTCATGCACCTGCTCACGGGCCACCCCTTGGCCGAGTGCGTGGGCCGTGGCACCGGCCTCGACGCGGCGGGGCGGGCCCGCAAGCTGGCCACGCTCACGCAGGCTGTGGCAGCACACCCGCCAGTCGGCCCCGACCCGCTGGCGGCACTCACCACTTTCGGCGGCTTCGAAATCGCGCAAATGTGCGGGGCCATGCTGCGCGCCGCCGAGCGGCGGATGCTGCTGCTCATCGATGGCTTCATTGCTTCGGCGGCGCTGCTGGTGGCGGCCCGGCTGGCCCCGGCCGTGCTGGCCTACTGCGTGTTCTGCCACGAGTCGGATGAGCATGGCCACCGCCTGCTGCTGGCCGAGCTGGGCGGGCGGCCGCTGCTGCGCCTGGGCCTGCGTCTGGGTGAGGGCACGGGCTGCGCGCTGGCCTACCCGCTGGTGCAGGCCGCCGCGAGCTTTCTCACCGAAATGGCCTCCTTCGAAAGCGCCGGCGTCAGCGACGCCGCCAGTACTTAAATTTCTTATAATCAATATCCTAGCAATCGTTCCGAAAACCAAAAAAACTGCCGGTTAAAAATTCACCAGCCAGCTTTTCAATTCATAATTCTAGGACTTACGCAAAAGTCGTTTGTCATTGCGAGCAACGCAAACGACTTTTTGCGTAAATCCTAAATTCCTAATTTTTAATTCTTAATTACCTCCAGTGAATTCCTGGCTGCGCCATCACCTGCGCCTGCTGCTGACGGCGGTGCGCTTCTACACCCGCCTGCCGGTGCCAGCTTGGGTAGGTCATTCTGAAGAGTGGCTGCGGCAGTCTACGCGCTACCTGCCGCTGGTGGGCTGGCTGGTGGGGGGCGTGGCGGCGGGCGGGTGGTGGCTGGCGGCGCGCTGCTGGCCGCCCACCGTGGCGGCGCTGCTCAGCACTGGCGCGGGCATCCTGCTCACGGGCGCCTTCCACGAAGATGGGCTGGCCGACGTATGCGACGGCTTCGGCGGGGGCTGGACGACCGAGCGCATCCTAGCCATTATGAAAGATAGCCGCGTGGGCACCTACGGCGTGGTGGGCCTCGGGCTCGTGCTGGCCACCAAAATAGTCACGCTGCCCGCGGCCGGCGCGGCCGCGCCGGTCCTGCTGCTGGTAGCGCACCCATTGAGCCGCCTGGTGGCGCTTTCTTTTTTATACACCCACAACTACGCCCGCCCTACCCCCGACAGCAAGGCCCAGGCCGTAGCCAAGCCTTTGATTTTGAGCGAATTGCTAGTCGCCGCTGCCTGGGGCCTAGTGCCCTTGCTGACGCTGGCCGCGTGGCAGCGCCAGCCCGGCTACCTGCTGGTGCTGCTGCCGCTAGCCGGGCTGCAACTGGGGCTGGGCCGCTGGTTTCGGCGCTGGCTGGGGGGCTATACTGGCGACTGCCTGGGGGCCGCTCAGCAGCTCGCCGAGGTGCTTATCTATCTGCTGTTAGCTGCTCATTTTAACTGGTTTTTTGCATGATTATCCACCTCATTCGCCACACGGCGGTGGACGCCCCCGGCATCTGCTACGGCCACTACGACGTGCCGCTGGCCGATACCTTCGCCGCCGAAGCAACTCTGCTGAAAACCAAGTTATTATCAGCTCTTTCCACTGGCTTTCAGGTCTTTAGCAGCCCGGCGGCGCGCTGCCTGGCGCTGGCTGCTGAGTTTGGCACTCCTATCACGCCCGACGAACGCCTGCGCGAGATGAACTTCGGCGCTTGGGAAAACCGCCTTTGGACTGAGCTGCCCCGCCTCGAAACCGAGCCGTGGATGGCCGACTACGTGACGCTAGCGCCTCCCCAAGGCGAAACCTTCGGCGGCGTGCAGGACCGGGCCGTTGCCTTTTTGGCCGAGCTAGCTGCTGCTTCGACCGCCAAAGAGGAGCCGGTGCTGGTCTTTTCCCACGGCGGCACTATTCGCGCTTTGGTCAGTTATTGCCTCGAAATACCCTTGCGCAATGCCTTTCAATTGCGCATCGACTATGCTTCCGTTACGACACTGGAACACCAGCACGGCCGCTGGAATTTGCTGGGCTTGAACAGGTAAGCTATGAGTACCGTGGACTTTCAGTTCGCGAGTGAAGCAGGCCGGGTAACTCGCGGACTGAAAGTCGGCGCTACGGTACAGCGATTCTAAAACTGTCCTGACACTGTTTCAGCAAGCCGCCGCCACCTGCTGCTGCGTATGAGGAGCTAGTCATGTCCTTCGCTATGAAATTTTCTCTTCCTTCCGGCCTGCCGGGCCAGGTGTTGGCCGCCGCTCGCCACACTGGCTCGCACGCCTGGCAAACGGGCCGCTTGTTTCGGCAGCTGGCGCAACGCACTCTCGACACTATTCAGGAAGTGCTGCGGGCCGAAATTCAGAATGGCCACGCCCGGTTGGTAGCCGATTTTTTGGCCGATAAAGCTTTGCCCATGGCCCGCACGGTGCTGCTTGAGCGCATGACTGCCCGGCTGTTGCTGCGCCTGGGCCTGCGCGGCGCCTTCATGACCAACATTGCGAGCTGGATATTGCCTTTTGTGCTCGAAAAGCTTTTTCAGGCGGCCCGCACCAGTGGCCTGCTCACCCGCCTCGAAGCCAACCCCACCGTAGCCGATGCCCTGGTGCGCCTCGATGAGCTGCGCCACGCTGCGGCCCGGCTGCTCTTTCCCGACGGGGAAACCGAAGCGCGCATCCTCAGCGAGGAAGAAGCCGCCCAGCTGGTGGGCCTGCCCACCAAACACCTAAAAGCAACTACTGGGCTGAATCAGACAAACTAAACAGCATTTTGCTTACCAAGCTTTTATCTAATAACCACGGCGCAGGTCCACCAGATTTTCCAGGGGTTGGCCAGCTTGTAGCCGGTGCAGGTTGCGCAGCAGCTGGGCTACCTTACCTTCAGCTTCCTGGGGCTGGCCGCCGCCGGTGTGCTGGGTGAGCAGCACATTGGGCGTAGTCCAGAGTGAGTGGCCAGGCGGCAGTGGCTCGGTGGCCGTCACGTCGAGCACGGCGCCGCCGAGCCGGCTCGCTTGCAGCGCGGCGATAAGCGCCGGCTCGTCGGTGGTATTGCCGCGGCCCACGCTCGCATAGAGGCTGTGGGGCGCTAGCGCGGCGATAAGGTCGGCGGCAAAAAAGTTAGTGGCACTACCGGGCAGGCAGTTCACCACAATATCGGTGTCGGGCAAGGCCGCCAGCAGCTCCTCGCGCGAATGCAACTGGGCCTGCGGGTCGGTGCGGGCCAGCAGCCGCACCTGGCAGCCAAAGCCACTCAGCTGCTGCCGCATCGCTTGCCCAATGGTGCCGGCCCCCAGAATAATCACCCGCTTGTCGCGCAGCAGCCCCATGCGCCCCCGAATGGGTGGGCCTACCCAACGCTGCTCAGCTTGCAAGCGCGCGAGCTCGGGCACGGCGCGGTACAGCGCGAGCAGGCCCGCTACCATCGTTTCGGCGCAGGGCCAGGCAAAATAGTCGCCCATATTGGCCACCGGCGCGGCTATCACCAGCCCCTGGTAGCGGTCGAAGCCCGCCGAGTCGAGCTGCCACAGCTGCAAGTTGGGCAGCTCACCGGCCAGCCATGCGGCCGGCGGATTACCAAACAATACGGCCGCCTGCCGCAACTCGTGGGCCCGTTGCGCCGGGGCTACGTCGCGCTCGTACACCATGCGCCACTCGGCGGGTACTCCTTGCTGAAGCTGGGCCCGCGCCGCCGCGGGCAAGTCACTATAAACAACTAAGCGCATAGAGGGAAGTGGCCCATTGGCAGGCTGGCAGGCTATACGCAAGTAGCTGCCCAGCGACCCAAGCCTTCAAAGCGAAAGAAGGGCTATCGAGCTTTAAACAAGCCAGATAGCCCCTCTTTTAAAAGCAGCTGCAACCGACTGGCTGTTAGCTACTCAAGCTTAAGTAAGCCTAGCGGTCGGTGCCGCGGTTGTTGTTCTTGAGGTCTTCTTCGGGCGTGGTATCATCACCTTGCAGCTGGCCGGCGGCGGTGAGCAGCGCCGCGCTCAGCTTCTCAACGTGCGAGCGGGTATTGCCTTCGGCTTCTGAGGCTACCCGGGCGGTTTCGCTGCCTAAGCGATGCAGCAAGCGGCCTACCTGGTCACCATTGTACGTGCCGCCGTGCAGCAGGGCTTTCAGGGCTTGCAGGTCTACTACCAGCTTGTGAAACTCCGGGTTGTTAGCGGCTTTCAGGTCTTCCGTCCAGCGCTGCAACTGGTTGTCGATGCCCGCACGGCTAGCTTCTTCGCTGAGGTCACCGGTTAGAATTTTGATGGCGCCTTCCAGGTGCACCTGGTGTTGAACTGCGGTCTTTTCCATGGGTCAGGATAAGGGGAAATGGATGGGCAAGCCAAGTAGCTTGTCCATCTCCCCAACGCAAGGCAGGCCGCGGGGGTTAGCCTCGGGCCAATAAAAAACCCCGTCGGTAACCGACGGGGTTCTATAGATAGCGGCTGTACCAGGGCTAAAAACCTAGGCTGATAACTAATCGCCTACTCAAGCCTGCTCATGCGGTCCTTCACCGACTCCAAGGCCACGCGCATGCTCACAATATCGGCCCGGGCGGCTTCCTGCTCTTTCAAGTTGGTATCAATCTGGTTGTTGTACTGCTGAAGCTCGGCGGCGTTGGCGGCTAGCTGCTGCTGGATTTCGAGCTTACGCGCCTTGTTTTTCTCGATTTCCTTCTTGATGGCGTCCTGCTTGGCGATAACCGACATGTGGTTGTTTTGCGAGTTTACCAAGGCTTTTTCAGCATCGGTAATCTGGGCCACCAAGTCTTCGCGGTACATCGAGCGGGCAAACTCCTTGAGGTAGCGCTCACCGGCTTTCCACTGGGTCGGCGTCGCAGCTTGGCTCAGGTAGGCATTGCCCAAGTCGATGCTCCACCACACGCTCGTGCCGGTGGGCAGCGCATCGACGTGGCTGATGACCCGCACCGGCGTGGGCGCAATGTCCGTCAGCGTTACCCCATCCAGGGTGATAATGCCTTTGTTGTTTTTCACCTTGCCGGGAAACTGGTCGTTGAGCTGCTTCAACCAGGCAGTTTCGACTCGCTTATTGTCGAGCTGCACGCTCACGCGCTGGCCTTTCCGCGGAATGTTATTGATGTTTTGGTCGGCTTCATCGACGGGCGATCGCTGCGCCGATACTTGCAGAGCACCGAGCAACAGCAAGAAAACCAATAGTATGTTTCGGTTCATAAAGGGTAATGACCTAAAGAGTAAAGCGTTAAAAGAAGATATAAAAAAGAAGAAAAGGTCGCTCCAGGCTTCTCGCCGCTCAAATTTAAGCACTTTATCGTCGCTGGAGTAACCTGGGCAAATTTTTTTTGCGCAGGCGCCCATTTTCCAGGCAAAACCCAAATCAAGCTGCTGGTTATATTCAGCCAACAAAACTACGCGGTTCGTGGTTTAGCCACTCATGCCCCAGCTCACTATTTGCCGCGCCGAGCACTTCAACGCCGCCCACCGCCTGCACAACCCTGCCTGGGATGCGGCCCGCAACCAGCAGGTTTTTGGCAAGTGCAATAATCCTAATT
>CAZERY010000079.1:0-13431 GCA_964514915.1 uncultured Hymenobacter sp. | reverse complement strand
CTCGCGAATGCGCCGGGCAATGAGCTGGGTGTACTGCGAACCGAAGTCCAGGATGAGGATTTGCTGCATAAATCACGGATTACGCGGATAGAAGCGGATTTCATGGCGTGGGTGGCCGGTGCTCAATGGCCCCCGCCCCGCCGCTACGCCCGCCGGCGCGTTGGGTGCCTGGTGGTGAAGAGTTGGCTTCACAAAAGTACTCCCGCCCACCGTACCGCGGGGAAATACTCATTCGCTTGGCCTTGATAATCCGTGCTTAATTTTTTTGAGGCTAAAAAATGCCTCTAAAATTACCGCCAGCCGCTTTGATCCGCCGGCTCTGTGCCTACCTTTGTCTCGGCGAGTCAGAACGACCAGCTCCTGCTGAACTCCCCCAGGGCCGGAAGGCAGCAAGGGTAGGTGGTTGAGCGGTGCGATTTTGGCTCGCTTTTTTTTGTCTTTTTCAGCCGGCCCCGAGCCGCGCTTAGCTGCCGAGTTTAGGTAGCCAGCGCGTAGCTTTGGGCCGGCTCTTTTTATGGCTGCTGGCTAGTAGCTGCGGTCTGTTTCTTTTCGAAATGCTAACGGCCACCCGCTGTTAGCTAACAGTTAGCTAATGAAGTTTTTTATTGATACGGCCAACCTGGCCGAGATTCAGGAAGCCGTTGACCTCGGCGTGCTCGACGGGGTAACCACCAACCCCTCGCTGATGGCCAAAGAAGGCATCCGGGGCACCGATGCCGTAATGGCCCACTACCAGGCCATCTGCGATATCGTCGACGGCGACGTATCGGCCGAAGTGATTGCCACCGACTACGAAGGCATCATTCGCGAGGGCGAGGCGCTCGCCGACTTGCACCCGAATATCGTGGTGAAGGTGCCCATGATTAAAGAGGGTGTGAAAGCAATCAAGTATTTCAGCGACAAGGGTATTCGTACCAATTGTACGCTTATCTTCTCGGCGGGGCAGGCGCTGCTCGCCGCCAAAGCGGGCGCTACGTACGTGTCGCCCTTCGTGGGTCGCCTCGACGATATCGGGGCCGACGGCCTGGGGCTGATAGCCCAGATTATCGAGATTTTTGCCAATTACGGCTACGCCACCGAAGTGCTCGCGGCCAGCGTGCGCCACGTGCCGCACCTCATTCAGTGCGCCGAGCTGGGCGCCGATGTAGTAACCTGCCCGCTCAACGTCATCACCGGCCTGCTCAATCACCCGCTGACGGATAAAGGGCTGGCCACGTTTCTGGCCGACCATAAAAAGGTGAATGCATAAGTCCATTCTGATCCGAAGAAGAACGTCATGCTTCACGGCGCTCAGCCTGACGTTCCTTTTTATTCAGAAGATTCCAGAAACGTGTACATTTTCAAAGTAAAAGGCAAGGCCAAAATTCCGGACTATATCCAGTTGCGCGACGAGCAGTTCGTACTGATTGCGTATTTCCGGGCCGACCGGCCGCTCAAAGACCTGCACCGCTACGGGCTCGAAGGCCAGGAAGTACCGTTGGCCGCCGTTATTGCGGAGCTGGAATTTGGTAAGTTACGCAAGCTGGAATTATAGTGATTACTGGATAATGAGGACCGGTTGCTGCTGGGGCTGCAAGATCGTTCCACCTAGCCAACGCCCGCAAAGCAGTAGCAGTGCAGGGCAAGTAATCATTGACCAGTACTTCAATCAACCATTGAAAAATGACCGAGCTGGTAATTGAGTTGCGCGAGGCCACCATCACCCAGGAAGAGCGGGCGGTGCTGGAGCGCGTGTCGTTTGGGCTGGAAAAGAGCGAATTTGCCTACCTGGTGGGGCGTACCGGGGCGGGCAAATCATCCTTGCTCAAAACGTTGTATGCCGACCTGCCGCTGCTGGTGGGCACCGGCACGGTGGCGGGCTTCGACCTGCCGCGGCTGCCCAGCCGCAAGGTGCCGTACCTGCGCCGTCGGCTGGGCATCGTGTTTCAGGACTTTCAGCTGCTGAGCGACCGTACAGTCGCTGAAAATCTGCTGTTTGTGCTCAATGCCACTGGCTGGAAAGGCAAAGCCCGCAAGCAGCAGCGCATCCAGGAAGTGCTCACGCAAGTGGGTTTGAGCGGTATTGGGGGGCGGCGGCCGCACCGCCTCTCGGGCGGCGAGCAGCAGCGCGTGGTGATCGCGCGGGCGCTGCTCAACGAGCCTATTTTGCTGCTGGCCGACGAGCCTACCGGCAACCTTGACCCCGAAGTAGCGGCGGGTATCATGGACCTGTTTGCCGAAATCAACCATGCGGGCACGGCAATTCTCATGGCGACCCACAATTTTCAGCTGCTCGAAAAATATCCCCACCGCGTGCTCACCTGCCGGGATGGGCAGCTGCTGGACTCGGCCAGCAACCGGAGCTAAGCGCACTCAGCCCCACGTTTCTACTGGTGCCTATGGCTGACCTCTCCATCCTGATTCCGGTTTTTAACTGTAATGTCACGGCATTGGTTGGCAGCCTGCTAGCCCAGCTAGGAGAGTGGCCCGGGGCAGTAGAGCTGCGGCTGCTTGATGATGGCTCGGGCCCCGATTACCAAGCGCTGAACCGCCGGCTAGCCAGCCGGCCTAATGTGCATTATACCGAGCTGCCCGCCAACGTAGGGCGCGCCGCCATCCGCAACCAACTGGCGGCCACCGCGCGCCACGAGTGGCTGCTGCTGCTCGACAATGATAGCCTATTGCCCGACGGGCAGTTTTTAGCCCGCTACGCCCGGGCGCTGGCAGCCTGGCCCACCGCCAGCCTGCTGGTAGGCGGCACTACTTACCTGGCGACGCCACCCGCCGACTCCGCGCTGCGCCTGCGCTGGCTGTACGGCCGGGCCCGCGAGATGCGGCCCGCCGCCGAGCGGCAGCGCAACCCCAGCGGCCAGCTAACCATTAACAATGCCCTGCTGCGTCGGGATATGCTGCGCCGGTTTCCGCTCGATGAGCGCCTGAGCGGTTATGGCCACGAAGACACCCGTTTTGGCCTGGCGCTGGCGCAGGCTGGCGTAGAAGTGCGCCACCTCGACAACCCCGTGCTGCACGATGGCTTAGAGCCCGCGGTGGTTTTCTTACGGAAGAGCGAGCAGGCCGTGCACAACCTCGCCCAGGTGCTGCGCACCGACGGGCTGGGCGGCGATACGCGCTTGGTGCGCAGTGCCTTGCGGCTGCGCCAACTCGGGCTAGCCGGTGCCGCCCGCGCTACGCTGGCGCGGCTGGAGCCGGCCTTGCGCCGCAATTTGCTCGCCGGGCAGCCTAGCTTGCGGGCCCTCGATGGCCTGAAGCTGCTGTGGGCACTGCGCGAGCTTAGGTGAGGCGCCGTCGGGGCGGCCAGTATATTTGGCTTTCGTCAAATGCTGTGCTAGTGCCGTTGCCCTCCTTGTTTCCCATTCCGCTGCTTGACCTCGCGGCCGAGCACGCTGCCTACCAAAGCGAGCTGGATGCCGCCTGGCAAGCCGTCGTGCAGGAGGCCGCCTTTATCCAGGGGCCGGCCGTGGGGCACTTTGCCGCCGAGCTGGGGGCGCACCTGGGTGGGGCGCACGTGGTGCCTTGTGCCAACGGCACCGATGCCCTTACCCTTGCGCTGCTGAGCCTGGGCCTGCCACCGGGCGCCGAGGTTATCGTGCCCGCCTTCACCTATGTGGCTACGCTGGAAGCCGCGGCGCTGCTGGGCCTGCGCCCGGTGCTGGCAGATGTACAGCCCGACACCTTCAACCTCGACCCGGCCGCCGTGCGGGCGGCCCTCACGCCTCGCACGGGCGCCGTGATAGCCGTGCACTTGTTTGGGCAGTGTGCTGATTTAGAAGAACTAATGGTTATCTGCCAGGCTGCCGGTGTGGCGCTCATTGAGGACAACGCCCAGGCGCTGGGGGCCACTTTTACCTTTGCCAGCGGAGCTACTGTCTACGCGGGCACGGTGGGGGAGGTGGGCACTACCTCCTTCTTCCCGAGCAAAAACCTGGGCTGCCTCGGCGACGGCGGCGCTCTCTTCACGCGCGATGCTAGCCGGGCGACGCTGCTGGGCCAGCTAGCCAACCACGGCCAAAGCCAGAAATACCAGCACCAGTACGTTGGCCTCAACTCGCGCCTCGACACCCTGCAAGCCGCCCTGTTGCGCGTGAAGCTGCGTTATCTCCCCGCTGCCCAGGCGGCTCGCCAGGCCGTGGCCGCCCGCTACGATGCCGGACTGGCTGGCCTACCCGGCGTGCAGATTCCGGGGCGTGACGCGCGCAGTAGCCACGTTTTTCATCAATACACTATTCGGGTAGCCGACGGGCGCCGGGATGCTTTACAGAAACAGTTGCAGCTAGCGCAGATATCTAGTGCGGTTTATTACCCCTCACCAGTGCCTAAACAGGAAGCTTATACCTTTTTGTGCTATAAGGCTGGCGATTTCCCCGTCGCAGAGCAGCTTTGCCGGGAAGTTCTTTCGCTACCAGTACACCCGGGGCTTACCCTGGCACAGCAGCAGGCTGTTATTGCGGCTGTGCGCACTTTCTTCGCTGTCTGATTGGAGCTTGTGAGTAATTCAACTTTCCCCGTTCGCTTCGTCATCTGTGGGGTGGGCCACATCGGCCACCGCCACGCGGCACTGGTGGCGCGCCACGCCGGGGCTACGCTGGTAGCCCTGATTGATGTGCGTGCCGAACTGCGGGCTAGTCTGGCCGCCGAGTTTCCGGACGTCCCTTTCTTCCTTTCAGTTGAAGAATACCTGCAAAGCGGCCCGGCGGCCGACGTGCTCACCGTGGCGACGCCCAATGGCCTGCACGCCGCCCAGGTAATAGCCGCGCTGCGCCACGGCCTGCACGTGGTAGTAGAAAAACCCATCGCTTTGCGCAAAATCGACGCCGAAGCGATTGTGCATACGGCGCTGCAAACCGGCCGGCTGGTGTTTGGGGTGATGCAAAACCGCTACTCGCCGCCCGCCGCCTGGCTCAAGCAGGTGGTGGACGAAGGCCGGTTAGGCCAGGTATTTTTGGTGCAGCTCAACTGCTTCTGGAACCGCGATGCCCGCTACTACCGCCCCGGCGGCTGGAAGGGCAGCCAGGCCCTGGACGGCGGCACGCTATTCACGCAGTTTAGCCATTTCGTCGATTTGCTGTACTGGGTATTTGGCGACATTACGAACATCACGGCGCGGTTCCGCGATTTCACCCACGCCGGTATTACGGAGTTTGAAGACAGTGGCCTGGTTGCCTTCGACCTCGTGCGGGGGGGCAGCGGCACGCTCAGCTACAGCACCGCCGTGTGGGACCGCAACCTCGAAAGCTCCCTGCTGGTAGTGGCCGAGCGTGGCTCGCTCAAAATCGGGGGGCAGTATCTGGATAAAGTCGAGTACTGCCACCTGCAAGACTATACCCTGCCCGCGCTGCCGCCCACCAACCCCGCCAACAATTATGGCCCCTACCAAGGCTCGGCCGCCAACCACGTGCAGGTAATTGAGAATGTGCTTGATACCTTGCAGCAGCGCGACGTAGCCACCACCAACGCGCTCGAAGGCCTGAAGGTAGTTGATATAATTGAGCGAATCTATGCCCTCCGCTAAACCATCGGCCGGGCCGTCTAGCTCGCCAGGCCAGCTGGCCCAGGCGGGCACCCGCCTGCGGCAGCTGGCCTGGCGGCTGCGGCCTTGGTACCCGGTGCTCACTGGGAGCTGGCTGCTGCTGCTGCTGCTGCCTTACCTGGCCCTGGCATTCTACAACCAGCCGTACTGGGACGACTACGACTACGCCACGCTGGTAGCCCGCCTTGGGGGAAGCCAGTGGGCCGCCCACAAGTACCTGTACCTGAACCATACCGGCCGTTTCTTTGCGCTGTGGTTTACCCGGGCCAACCCGCTCACCTACGGCTGGCCCGAGGGCGTGCGGGCGCTGTCGCTGGCCTGGCTGGGCGCCACGGGGCTAGCTCAGGCGCTGGCCCTGCGGGTGCTGTCGCGCGGGCGTCTGGGCTGGGGGCCGGCGGCGGGGTGGTCGGTGGCGCTGCTACTGGGGCAGCTCTACGCCATGCCTAGCCCCAACTCGGCATTTTACTGGTTTTCGAGTGCGATGGTGTACCAGCCACCGGCCATCCTGGGTATGGTGTGGCCCGTGCTGGTGCTCCAATCGCTACGCGCCCAGCATCGCTGGGCGCGCTGGGCTTGGTACGCGCTGGCCGCCGTGCTGATGCTATGCGTGGCGGGTGCCATCGAATTATCCTGGCTGCTGCTGGGCTGGTCGCTCGCCTGGCTCTGCTACCTGGCTTATCGGCGGGCCGACCGCCCAGCGTTGCGCCGCTGGCTGGGGCTGGCGGCGCTCACGCTGGTGGCGGGCGTAGTAGTGGTGGCCGCGCCCGGCAACCTCGTGCGCTTGCACCACGACGGCCCCGGCCTGGCCATTCCGCTTTGGAAAGTAGCGGGCCGCGCCGTGCTCCAGACGTTCATGTTCCTGACCGAGCCCCGGCAAGTGACGGCACTCGTCGTAGCGCCCATTTTGCTGGCTCGCCTGGGCTATCGCTACCGGCACCTGCGGCCCGCCGGGCTGCGGCTGCCGCTGGCAAGCGGCGTAGCTTTTGTGGTAGGAGGCGTGGCCCTGCAAATGCTTTTCCTGAGCCTCACTACCTGGGGCTACCCGGCGGTGCGGGTGCTCAATTTCATTTGGTTCGGGTTGTTTACTAGCTGGTTGGTAGTGCTATGGGCGGCCTTGCCCGATGGCCCCAGCCCGGCCGGGCAGCTCTTGCGGCGGCTGCGGCTGCCCGCGCTGCTCTATGTGCTGGTGCTGGCTGGCGGCGGCCCCGAGCGCGCCGCCTGGCGCGAGTGGCTCGAAAACGCGCCCGCCTGGCAGCGCCAGCTAGCCGCCCGTGAGGCGACTATCCGGCAGGCGCGGGCCGCGGGCGAGCGCGAGGTGAGCGTAGCCCCGCTCGTGGGTATTCAGCCGCAATACGTGCTCATTTTGGGCGAAACGCTGAGCCCCCAGGCGAGCGCCCGCTACAACCAGGATGCGGCCAAGTGGTACGGTCTCGACTCGCTGCGCCTCAGCCGGCCCGGCCTCGCGCCGGCCGATGTGCGGGTGCATTGACCACGCAGCTAGCCAGCCGACCTTTCAGTAATGCCTCCGCTCAAATCTATGTCAGCTCTCGACCTCACTGCCTACTGGCACGCACTCACGGCGCCGCTGCTGCCCGACTACGCCCGGCGCGAAGCCGAGCGCGCCAAGCTAGCCGCGGCCTACAGCGCGCCCGACCGCCACTACCACACCTTGCAGCACCTCGAAAATCTGCGGCGGCAAGTAGCGGCCTTTCCGCAGGAAGATGCTGTGGTGGTGGGGCTGGCCATTTGGTTTCACGACGTGGTGTACCAGGCCCTGCGCTCGGATAACGAAGCTAAAAGCGCCGAGTGGGCGCTGGCCTTTTTGCGCAAAACCAGCCTGGAGCCCGCCCGCTGCGAGCGCGTGGCCGACCTCATTCTGCGCACCGCCGACCACACCCAGCCCCAGCCGCTTGCCGACGCCGACTTGCTGCTTTTTCTGGATGCCGACCTGAGCATCCTGGGGGCACCCGCGGCGGCCTACTGGGACTACGCCCGTCAGGTGCGCCGCGAGTATCGCCTCGTGCCCGACCTGCTGTATCGCCCCGGCCGCCGCAAGGTGCTCGCCAGGCTGCTGGCTGCCCCAGTGCTATTTCATACGCCTGCCCTGCGCGCCGAATTTGACCTCGCCGCCCGCCGCAACCTACAAGCTGAGCTGGCGGCCTGGGAGCAGGGTGGCTTTCTGCTGTAAGCCAGGCGTTAAAGTAGTTTGGGTAGGGCTTGCCTCCTGGCTTGCTTGAGGTAATTTTAATTCGTGAATACTCAGTAGCTTTGCCGGCTACTGCCGCTTTTTAACTGCCCAGCTGTTCTAATGTCCTCTTTTATAGCCGAACTGCGTGTTGATGGCTTGCGCTACTCCTTGCTAAGGTGCGAATACGGCGCAACCCAGGCTACCAATGCCCGGGGCAGGTAACTGCTAAAGTGCGCCACCAATCGGTGCATCTGGAGTTGGCTGTGCCCGATGGCAATAGCCTGCTGACTTGGGCACACGAGGCCCACAAGCGCCTGGCGGTCGATATCATCTTTTTCGGTGCCACCGGCCAGCCTCTAGAAACCCTCCGTATGAAAGCGGCCTACTGCGTAAGCTACCACGAGCAGTTTGTGAGCGGTGATACCAGGCACGGGGCCTACCGCTGCTACCTCACGTTAGTTGACCCCAGCGGGTTTGCCCTGCACGCGGGCGGGCCAGCGGCAGCATTTGTGGCGCCGCCACCCGGCACGCACGGCGAGCCGCCTTTGGCAGCGGCTACGGCCGCCGCGCCGGCCCCGCTCACTAAAAAGCAGCGCTACGATATTCGGATGAAAAAATCGACGCTGCCCACGCGCAGCTGGCCGAGACTACCGCCCTCCCGGCCGCCGACCCCCGTGCCGTGCCCGCCGATGCCACGCGCGTAGCACCCTCGGCCGCCGAGCGCCAGCAGCAAGACCGGCAGCGCCTGCAAAAGGCCACCGACCGGCTGGTGCTCAACAATGCGGCCGTGGAGCGGGCCAAGCTCGCCGACGACTCGTACAACAACGAGATGCGGCAACGCCCCGACGGCAGCACCTACTCGGTGCACCGCCAGAAGCAGCCCGATGGCAGCTGCCTCAATTACTGATGTTACGCACCAGCCACGTCAGCTTGCTGGAAATGACCTCCAAGAGAGCAGAAAAAGCCTGTTTCCAGCAAACTAGCTCAGGTGCTGCGTAACATCAGTCAATTAGTGATCCACCCGAGGGCTGGGTAGTAGACCGCGTTATTCAAGGCAAGCAAAGCGGCTTCATGGCCGTCGTGTACCGGAGTAATTTTGAGCGATCGGGCAAGCCGGTAGTTGTTTTTCGGGGTACCGATGCCGACCCTAATTTCCCGGAGGAGCTGAAAAAGGACGCGTTCACCGATGCCATGCAAGGCATGGGCTTTTATACCGATGCCTATAAGCAGACCGAAAACCTGGCCCGCCAGCTTCAGAAAGATCTGGGCAGCTCCTTCGACATCGCGGGGCACTCGCTGGGTGGGGGCGAAGCCTCGCTGGCTGGCTTGCTGACCGGCAATGACACCTACACCTTCAATGCCGCGGGCCTGCACGAAAACTCCATGCTACGGGCCCGTATTAACCCCAAGGAGCTGCTGGCCAAGGAACAGAAAATCCAGGCGTTTTACTCAGACCAGGACCCCCTGAGCTGGAATCAGGACCACGGCTACGTAGCCAAGGGCCTTATCAAAAAGCTGTTGCCGCCCGTTACACCAATGGGAGTGCCACCGATTCCGAGCCCGCTCGACCCACTCCTCGACGACCCCCGCACCATGCCCGCTGCTATTGGTATTCGCCGGAAGCTCCCGGACGGGGGCGGGCACTGGAGCCCGGCCATGGTGGATGGGGCCGGCCACGCGGTGCCGCCCATGGTAGCGGCCCTCGAAAAACAGAAGGATGAAGACCTCGCCACCATCCACCAGCTAGTGCCCGCCGCCCGATGAGTCCTACTACCGCCCCTGGCGCGCCGCGCGCCGCATCGGCCCGGCTTCGGGCCAGCCGCGCCGGGCTGCTCCTGTTGTTTTTTATCAGCTATTTAGCCGCTTGCGAAAGCCCGCCCCGCTTTATGTACCTTACCGTTCCTGCCGAGCGCTACTTTGCCGGCTCCGCGGCCCTGCCCGCCGCGCAGGCCTGCCAGCACGACGACCCCGCGGCCCTGGCCCAGGCGCTGGCCGGAGGCATTAGTCCCGACGCCGTGGGCCAGCAAGGCATGAGCCTGCTGCTGCTGGCCATGAGCAACCGCAGCTTGCAGGCCACTGCCGAGCTGCTGCGGCACGGGCCCAACCCCAACCTGCACACCCGCCTGGGCGAGCAGTACACCGAGGTGCAGCCCGTGGCCCTGGCGGCGGGGGGCGACAACACCCCGCTGCTCACGCTCTTGCTCCGGCAGGGCGGCGACCCCAACAGCCGCTACGGCGGGGACCCCGCCACTTTCGTGGCCGCCGATGCCGACCGCTACGACCACCTGCGGCTGCTACTCGACCAGGGGGCCGACCTCAACGCCATCGGGGACAACCGGGCGACGCTGCTGGTGCACCTGGCCGAGCAGCGCGAATTTGAGCAGGTGGCCTACCTCATCGAGCGCGGGGCCGATGTGCATAAAGCCGATAATACGGGCGGTACCGTGGCCTTCGAGCTCCAGTATGCCCGCCCCAGCCTGCCCGAAGCCCTTAAGCCGTGGGGCGAGCGGGTGCAGCATCTGTTGGAAAAGCAAGGCATTACTTTTCCCGTGCCCGACCCCAGCGCGGCGTTCCAGGTGCGGGTGCGCCAGGAAAACGCCCAGCGCCGCCTTTGGGAAACTACCCCCGAAGGCCAGCGCTACCACGACCAGGTGGCCGCCGCCAACCGCCAGCGCGAAGAGGAGCATACCCGCAACCCCAGAGCTGCCGGCGAGGCCTACAACCGAGTCTTGCTGCTCCGCAACGAAGCCGAGCCGCGCTTCCAGGCCTGGCGCAAAACGCAGCCCCACTGGCAGCCCTCTACCAATGACGGCACCGTGCCTCTCTACCCCGATCCCGTGCCCACCCCCGCCCAAGACGCGGCCGATAGCGCCCGGCAGGCCGCCGAGGCCCAGCCTGCCCGGCCCAGCAAGCTGGATTTGAGCTTGCGCTAAGCAGTCCCCAATCGCTAGTGGTTCTTGGCTGTTATGGCTACGCCACACTTGCCAGCAGCAATGAACGATCTGAGGTTGACTGCTCCTGAAACAAAGCTGCTAGTAGAACTGCTGAATAAAAATAGTGCCCTCAACTCAACCTCCGGCCCTACCTTTATCCCGTCGAGCAGGCAATCTGGCTAGCTTGTTTTTATACCGAGGCGCTGAGAGATAGGCTCTGCGACGCGCCGGCAACCTCCGCCCCCGCGGAACGGTGCCAACCGAACGGCCGCCAAACTATGGCGGCTTCTATAAAAGCCCGTGGCTACTTCTGCTTGCTCGCCTGCTTCCTGCTGCCTTCTTTTCGTTGCTGGCTCGGCCAGCGCGAGTTGTTGTGAAGGGCAGACTGACTAGGATACCATTTGCCATTTTTCGAGGGTTGGCCAAAGCTGGCCGGGTGCTATTATATTCCCGGCAGGGAGGTCGTTATCGTCGCGGGCCGCCTGGCTGGCGCTACACTAGTATGCTGAAAAAATCACTGGAACTCCTGCGGCAGGAAGCGGCCGAGTCGGGCACTGATACGCTCAAGCGCACCCTCAACGGTGTGAGCCTCATTGCGTTGGGTATCGGCGTTATTATCGGTGCGGGCTTGTTTTCGCTCACGGGCCTGGCGGCGGCCAACCACGCGGGGCCGGCCGTGACGCTCTCCTTTGTAGTGGCGGCGGTGGGCTGCGCTTTCTCGGCGCTGTGCTACGCCGAGTTTGCGGCGCTGGTGCCGGTGGCGGGCTCAGCCTATACCTACTCCTACGCCACCATGGGCGAGCTTTTTGCCTGGATCATCGGCTGGGATCTGGTGCTCGAATACTCGGTGGGCGCGGCCACGGTAGCCATCAGCTGGTCCAATTACTTGCTCAAATTTCTGGAGAAATACGGCCTGCACTTGCCCGCCCGCTTCGTGCTATCGCCCTTCGAAACCGCCACGCTGCACGACGGCTCGGTGGTGCACGGCTACGCCAACGTGCCGGCCATGCTGGTGGTGCTCGCCATCACGGCCGTTATCATCCGGGGCACGTCGGGCTCGGCGTGGTTTAATGCGCTGGTCGTGGCGTTGAAAGTGTCGGTCGTGCTGGTATTCATTGCGTTAGGCTGGAAATACATTGACCCCGCCAACTACCATCCGTTCATTCCGGAAAATACCGGCAAGTTTGGCGAATTTGGGTGGAGCGGCATTTTGCGCGGCGCAGGGGTGATATTCTTCGTGTTTATCGGGTTCGATATCGTGGCCACGATGGCGCAGGAAACCAAAAACCCGCAGCGCAACATGCCCATTGGCATCCTGGGCTCGCTCATTGTCTGCACCATTTTATTTGTGCTCTTCGGCTACGTGCTCACCGGCGTGGCCAATTACACCGAGTTTAAAAACAGCGCCGCACCGGTAGCGATCGCCATCGAAAAAACGCCCTACGCCTGGCTCAGCGGCGCCATCATCCTGGCTATTCTGGTGGGCTACACGTCGGTTATCCTGGTCGATTTGCTGGGGCAGTCGCGGGTATTTTTCTCCATGTCGAAAGACGGGTTGCTGCCGCCCTCGTTCTCTAAAATTCACCCGAAGTTTCGCACCCCTGTGCAGTCCAACCTACTGCTCGGCGCCTTTATCGCCTTGTTTGCGGGCTTCGTGCCCATCGGCATCGTGGGCGAAATGGTGAGCATCGGCACCCTGCTGGCCTTCGTGATGGTATGCCTGGGCGTGCTCATCCTGCGCAAAACTGAGCCCGATGCGCCCCGCAGCTTCCGCACGCCGTGGGTGCCGCTGGTGCCCATTTTGGGCATCATCACCTGCCTGGTCATGATGGTAAGCCTGCCCTGGGAAACCTGGCTGCGCCTCGCCGTGTGGCTGGTTATCGGGCTAGGTATTTACTTCGGCTACGGCAAGCAGCACAGCAAGCTGCGCCAGCAGCTGGAAGGTAAGTAATGAGCACCTAAGTACCCGTTGTAAATTAGTTTATGTTAAATCCTGAGAAGTTTATTTTCCATAAATTCCCCACTTGCGCTAAGCAACGATAGACATGCTAATGACTGAAATTCAACGGCATGTATTAAATTTGAATTTTCATTCAACGTCTTATGCCGTCCATCTATCATAACGTCCGCACTGAACGCCAATATAAGGCAGCTACTGGCCTGTCGCAGGCTGAGTTCGAGGAACTATAAGAATTATTCCAGCCTTTTTATACGCCTAAAAAAGTGCTGATTTCCGGCCCTGCTCAACCAATTTTAACCGATAAAAAAGAAGCCTTGTTTTTTATTTTGCATTACTACAAAGCTTACCCAACTCTGCAAAATTCAGGAATGTATTTTGGCATATCCGATGCGGCTGCCAGTCAGTATTTGGAATTACTCAAACCCTGCCTAAAAGCAGCTTTGCAGCAGAAAAATATGCTGGCTAAACGACTTTTTACCGGACAAGACAGTTTTGAAACAACATTTATCGGTGTACAGGATCTATTTATAGATGTGACGGAAATACCTATTGAACGAGCTAAAAATCAAGAAGTTCAGCGTGAGAACTATAGTGGTAAAAAAAACAGCACACGCTGAAATGGTTACTCATTTGCGATCAATTTCGACGTATTTTATTTATTAGCCCCATGTATACTGGGCACGTGCATGATTTTACCATATTTAAAGAAGTTTTTGCAACAGTTGATTTCTCCTCCGTGCGCGTACATGTTGATTCCGGCTTCAGTGGACTAGCGCGTGAGGACAATTAACGAAGCCAATCTAGCGCTGCACCAATATGCCAG
>CAZERY010000078.1:0-13559 GCA_964514915.1 uncultured Hymenobacter sp. | reverse complement strand
GGGCCGCTCGCTGGGCCGCCTCTCGGCCCGCCGCGTGCTCGAAAACGACCCCGATATTGCAAAAGAACTGCCCGATTTCGCCCAGGACTGCGGCGACATCGTGGCCGCCGCCTGCCTGGCCCACGACATCGGCAACCCGCCCTTTGGCCACTCCGGGGAGGATGCCATTTCGGCTTACTTCACCAGCCGGGCAGCCGAGCGCTTTATTACGGGCCTTAGCGCCGCCGAGCAGAGTGATTTACAGCATTTTGAGGGCAACGCGGCGGGCTTTCGCATTCTCACGCACACGTACGCGGCGCTCAGCAGCGGCTCGGCGGGGCTGGGGCTCACGTATGCCACGCTCGGGGCATTTACCAAGTATCCGCGCCCGTCGGTTATCGACGCTGGTAAAAAGCAAAACGGGGCCAGCGAGAAGAAATACGGGCACTTTCAGGCCGAGAACCCGCGCTTCAAGCTGGTGGCCGAGGAGCTGGGCCTGCGGCCCAAAGACGGCGCGGCCGGCTTCTACCATCGCCACCCGCTCGCCTTTCTGGTCGAAGCGGCCGACGATATTTGCTACCGCATCATCGACTTTGAAGACGGCCTCAAGCTGGGGCTCATCGACCATGAGCGCGGGCTGGCCCTGCTGCGCGACTTGCGTGCCGCCGCGCCCAGTGCCCGCCCCAAGGGCAGCGGCAGTAGCGGCCTGCACTGGCGCGACTGGCAGGAGGAGCTGGGCTACCTGCGCGCCACGCTCATCGGCCAGCTCGTCGACGAAACGGCCACTCGCTTTGCCGGGCACGTGCCTGCCATGCTGGCCGGCACCTACGACGACTCGCTGGTGAAAGAGCTGACGGGCTACGCGTTCTTGCAGGAAATTCAGCGCCTGAGCATCGAGAAGCTGTACCGCTCGCGCCCGGTGCTCGAAATCGAAGCCGCAGGCTTCGAGGTGCTCGGCGGCCTGCTCGACGCCTTTCTGTGCGCCATTTTCGATAAGAAAGAAAACCACCGCTCGCGCAAGCTGCTCGACTTGCTGCCCAATCAGTTTCGCGCCATCGGCCCGCAGGCGGGCGCCTCGGCCTACGAGCAAATTCTCTTGCTCACCGACTACGTGGCCGGCATGACCGACCAGCACGCGCTGAGCCTGTACAAGACGATCAAGGGAATTGAGCTGCCGAAAGGGTTCTGATATCCTGAGACATTAAGCTGCTTGATTGTCAAAGTTTAGAAAACCCGAGAATTACTTGCTAGCTGTCATGCTGAACGCAGTGAAGCATCTCTCGCTTCAGCTGGGCCGTTCGGCGAAGCGGTAGAAATGCTTCACTGCGTTCAGCATGACAAGCTCTTCTTACTACTTCTTAACGGCCTAGAGCGGTTTTCAGGTTAATGTACCCAATCAGTCGCCTTCCACCTGGGACCCCACCCCCGGCCTCTCTCAAAGGCGAGGGGCCGGGGGTGGGGGTGAGCGCCTGGGCAAAGTACACCAACTTGGAAACCGTGCTAATTGAAAAACTTAGCTTCGCTTTCGTACAGCGCCACCATATTGGCCAGCAGCAGCGCTAGCAGCTGCCGGCCTTTCCAGACCGATTTTAGCTTGCTGCGGATCTGGGCGGCCGTTTGCACAAATTCCTGCGCTTCGGCCGTTTCGTGGCCTTCGAAGGCTAGTAGCTTTTCCACCATTTCCTCCGTCATTTCGGGATGAAACTGAAGGCCGATGATGCCGTCGCCCCACACGTAGCCTTGCGCCGCGCAACCCGCCGACCTGCCCACCCGCACGGCTCCCGGCGGCACCGTAAAGGTATCGAAGTGCCAGTGCAGCACGGTAGCCTTATCGGGCCAGCCGCGCAGCAGCGGGTGCGTGAGCGCTTTGGCCGCAAAGCGCACCGTCCAGAACCCAATCTCGGGCTCGGGATTTGGCCGCACCTCGCCGCCCAGCGCCTCGGCTACCAGCTGCGCGCCCAGGCAGAGGGCGAGCGTGAGTTTGCCCGCCCGCAGCACCTCGCGCAGAAAGGCTTTTTCGGGGGTTAGCCAGGAAAACGTAGCTTCGTCGTGCACGCTCATGGCGCCCCCCAAAATCAGTAAGCCATCGAATTCAGCCAAGGCCGGAAAAACCGGCATTGGCTCGAATAAGCGCGTGTAAGTGAGCGCGTGGCCGTGCGCAGCCAGCCAGGCGGCGGCGTGGCCGGGGCCTTCATCGGGCAGGTGTTGGAGGCAATGCCAGCGCATAGCGTAAAGTGGGATAAGTGCGCCAAAAGGCTTGCCGGCCGGCTTTCCTGCTAGAGCGGCTAAGTGGTGCTTGGCCAGCCTGTCTTTGGGCAGCCACTACTGCACGTTGGCCTTAAACGTCTTGACAATGTGGAAAGTGGGGGAGTTGCCGTCCTTGGGCACTACGTCGAAGGCTACCTGAACCCCCTGGATAGTTAACTCCTGATTGGCGGCCAGCTTGTTGGCAATATACACGGTGGCGTCGAGGTCGGTGCCAGCGGCCGTCGCCACTATTGCCTGGGTGATATGGCGAATGTCGGCCGTGGTCTGCACTGCGGGGTTAAATAGGTACTTGACCGACGTGGCGTCGAGGGAATAAGTATAAGGCTGGTCACCGCTGGCGAGCTTCTTGGCAATGACTACGGGCCGGTCGGCCAAGAAAAACACGCCGGGTGCCTCATTATACTGGGGCGCAAAGCCAACCACAGTACTATTGTCGTAGCCCGGGAAGGCGAAGATATTCGAAGTCAGCGCCACATCGACGCGCCGACTGACTTGGGCCGGCGTCGGCAAATAAGCTTGGGCTCCCAGGCCCGCCCTCATCATTGGCACCGACCCCTGGTACCAAGCATCGGTAGAGGCTTGGGCCAGAATGCGCTCGGCGGTTGCTCCAAGTAAGGCGCCCTGCTGCAATTGGGCGAGGCTAGCGGGGCCAGTCAGGCGTAGGCCTACCAGGCCGCTGTAGCTAGGAGTAGTGGCAAAATTGACACCCGGGGCTTGAATACCCACTGGCAGCTTAGTGCCCAGCGAATACTTATTGAGCACCAAGTCGGTAACCTGGGCGCCGACCAGCTCCCAGCGCAAGAATAGGTTATTAAAGCTGCTTTTGGCGATGTTTGGGTCGTAGGCCAGCTCGATCTGGGTGGCGTACCAGGCCGGGCTACTCAGCGCCTGGGGCTCGAGGGAAGAGGCTAGCGGCGAATTGGTAGTAGGGTCAACCACAGCTTGGTCGGCAAAGCTGAGTAGCGGCGAAGTGCCGGCCGACCCTCCCTCCAGGCGTACGGTAGAAACCAGGGCATTATGGTCGCTCAGCGTAGCACCCCCGGCCGCGGAATAGTAATAGTAGCGCAGCAGCCCCCGGTATTTGTTGTACAGCACTAGGTAGGGGTTGGAAAAAGTAGTGCTCCGCGAAAAAGTGCTGTACACCAGCGTCCAGCCTTCTGACTGCTTGTGGTCGTCGCGCACGTCATCGCTAAATGCCCGGCGGGCCGTGGGGGCCCACGGTGCCAGCACCTGAGGGCTGCCAGCTGGCGTGGGCAGATACTGGGCATTGTCGAGGTCGAAGGCGAAGTCGGCGCCGAGCGGCTTGGTGGGCGGGGCCGGGGTATAAGCCAACGACACAATGGTAGGAGTAGGGCTCGCATCGTTGCTGCCCGTCACGCTGAGTGCGGCTTAGGGGCATCGCCGTGGTGGCAGGCACCAAGAATAGCTAAAAAGGGCAGCAGCGCGGCCGGGCGGTAATGTCGAAATGTAGACATGCAGAAATAGGGAAGAATCGCGTCAAAGTAACGCAACAAAAGCCGTGGCTGCTATCGGGCCTTGTCCTTCCCCACCTCTAAGTGCCTTGTTCAGCAAGCTGTTACACTAGGACTTACGCAAAGCCTGGTTGTCATTGCGAGCAACGCGAAGCAATGACAACCAGGCTTTGCGGCATAGTAGCAAGGGAAATCCGCCTTTTGAGTTCGCACTGTTCAGTAGCCAGTTTCTGGAGACCTATTAGCAGCTACCGTTGGCCCAGCGTCAATCCATCGTGGTCGTGCTGCTCACCGCCTCGCGGCACGCGCAAGGCCAGCTGCTGGTGCAGCCCCTGCCCGTCAACGACTTTATCACCATGCCGCTGACGCGAGTAGCCCGACACCTTCCGGTCGGAGCGGCGTAGAATGGGTAACGCAGGCAGGATCCTTGGTAGAAAATGCTTGCTGCTCCGTTTTTGCTAATCTATGCCTACTCTGCCTACCGACCCCGGCCATTTTTACGCGATACTCGCGGCACTGCCAGGCAATTTTATGCTGCTGCGGCCCGACGCACCGACCTACACCATCGTGGCCATGAGCGAGGAGCTGCTGCGCCAGACCGGCCGCGAGGCGGTGCAGGTAGTCGGCCAAAGCGTCTTCGTGGCTTATCCCGGAAACCCCGAGAAGGCCGTTAATGACGGCCCATCGCAAATGCGCATCGCCCTCGACGCCTCCTTGCGCGATAAACAGCCGCACCACTTGCCGCTGGTGCGCTACGACGTGCCCACCGCCGGCACCTTCGAGGAGCGCTACTGGTCGGGCAGCAGCAAGACGGTGCTCGATGCCCAGGGCGAGGTGCTGTACCTGCTTTTTACGAGCGTGGACATGACGGCGCAGCTACGGGCCGAGAACGAGCAGCGGGCGGTGCAGCAGGCCGCCGAGAGTGAGGCCCGCTTCCGCACGCTGGTAGCGCAGGCCCCGGTGGCCATTATCCTGACGCGCGGCCCGGAGGTCGTCATCGAAGCCGTGAACGAGTTCAGCCTGCGTATGATCCACCAGCCCGACGCCGCGGCGGTACTGGGGCGGCGCATGGTGGATATATTGCCCGAACTAGAAGCGCAAGCTATTCTACGCATTGCCAAAGAGGTTACCGAAACCGGGCAGCCCTTTCGGGGCAGTGAGCTCCCCATTACGCTATGCGCCAACGGCGACTTGCAGCCAGGCTTTTTTAATATTTCCTACACGCCCTTTATCGAGCAGGGGCAGGTGACGGGTATTATTCACGTTTCCGTCGATGTGACGGAGCAGGTGCTGGCCCGCCAGCAGGTACAGCGCCTCAACGAGGAGCTGCGGCAACGCAACGCGGAGCTGCACGCCAGCAACCAGCGTCTGCTGCGCACCAACGCCGACCTGGACAACTTCATCTACACGGCCTCCCACGACTTGTGGAACCCGATCAGTAACATTGAGGGGCTGCTATTAGCCCTTCAGCACGATTTGGCCCTCCCTCCTGGCGCGGGCGATGTTACGGAGCTGCTGGCGTTGATGCAAGACTCGGTAGACCGCTTCAAGCGCACGATTCGCGACCTCACCGACGTGGCCCGGCTGCAACAGGCCCACGCTCCGTTTGCCACGGAAATAGATCTGGCCCGGCTCATCGACGAGGTGCGCCGGGATTTGGCGTCCCAGTTTGCCGCGGCGGCTGGCACGCTCACGGTCGAGGTGAGCGCTTGCCACACCCTGCATTTTGCGGAGAAGAACCTGCGCAGCATCATCTATAATTTGCTCAGCAACGGCCTGAAATACCGCCACCCCGCTCGGCCACCCCAACTAGCCATCCGCTGCTATGCCACGCCAAACAACCACGTGCTCACGGTGCAGGACAATGGGCTAGGGTTGGACGTTACCCAGCAGGGGAAGGTATTTGGGCTGTTTCAGCGCCAGCACGACCACGTGGAAGGCTCGGGCGTGGGCCTCTACATGGTCAAGAAAATTATGGAAAACGCCGGCGGCACGATTGAGGTAGAAAGCGAGCTGGGCGTCGGGTCCACCTTTTTAGTTTATTTCCCTCCCGAAGCGGCTGTCTAGGGTCATCTGCCGGGCCACTAGGCGTTTACCCTTTTTTTCTTCCGTATGTCGATTGCCCCCGCTGTGCTGCTTGTCGAGGATAACGCCACGGCCAATTTTCTTACTGCCCGCCTGTTGCGGGCCTTGCCTACGCCGCCCGAAGTGCTGATGGCGCCCAACGGCCGCGCGGGGTTAGCCCTGCTGCAAGCCCGCTGCCAGCAGGCGGCGCCGGCCCTTTGCCCCACCCTGGTGCTGCTAGATATGAACCTGCCGGTAATGGATGGACTAGAATTTTTGGAGGCGCTGGCGCAGCTGCCCCTGCCCGCTGCGCAGCGGGCGGGCATTGTGGTGGTCATCCTGACTACCTCGCTGCTGGAGCGTGAGGCACCTCGCCTGCGCGCGCTGCCCGTGGCCGACATCTTGCAGAAGCCCCTCACCCAGCAAGCCCTCGGCCGGGTGCTGCGAACGCATTTTGCGTGGTTGAAACCGGCGGCTTGATTTACGTCACGTAGGTAAAGCCAGAGAGGTCTCAACTGGTACCTCTCTGGCTACCCTATGTCTACAGGGGGGCGGTAGCCCAGGCCCGGGCTTCTTCAATGATCGCAAAAAGTGACTGGTCAACTGGGTATTCGGAATAAAAGTACCTACTAACGCAGTGATGCCCATGCGATTCATGGCATCCAGCGACTCGACGGCGGCAAGCCGCCGCCCGCCCAGTTCACTCAGTCCTTTCAGTACGAGGTCGCCACTCCACTGCAAATCGGCTTGTCGCAGGGCGCGCAGCAACCGGTTATCGGCAATCAGAGCCCTGGCCTGGTGCTGGCGAGCTAAGCGCATCAGTTCCAGCATAGAAACCCGGAATTAGGCACTCGGCACGAAGTCCAGCCAATGCAGTTCCAGCGTTTGATGGGTGGTGTGGTGCAGGTAGATGTGCAGGTAGGCGGTACTAAAGAGGGTTTGCATCGATGGCCGGAAAGGGAGGGCTAGTTGGGGAGGATACCACGCAAAGCTAGCCGACCCGGACGAAGTTGCCTGCTTGGCATCGGTTGCCGAGTAGCTAAGCGCGTTTTGGCAAGCCAGTTATCAGCTGCTAAAAGCCAAGGTTTTCAACCGCATTATCCCGCTACGGTGTGCCCAGCAGGTACTGGCGCGGCTACTAGGTCTCAGCTCGGTATTTTCATGACAAAACCACAACTAATCAGTAGATTTGTCAATTATTTGGAGTGCAGCTTTTTACTAGTGACTTTTTCTGGTCTTATTCCCTTTAACGAGCAGGAACGCCTCCGCGCCCTGGCTCCTTACCGCGTGTTGGGCACCGCTCCCGATGCCGTGTTCGACGAAGTAGTGCGACTGACGGCCAAGCTCTTTGATGTGCCGATTGCCCTCGTCTCGCTGGTGGACGAGGGCAGCGTCTGGTTCAAAGCCAACTTCGGGCTGGCCGGGGCCGAGCGCGTGGCCCGCTCAGAAAGCATTTGCTCGGTCGCCATTCTGCAAGAGCACACCACCGTGTACAACGACCTGGTGGCCGAGCCCTGCCAGCTAACGAAGCCCGGCGTAGCCGAGGCCTTGCAGATGCGCTTCTACGCCGGGCATCCGCTGCGCGATGCGCAGGGCTACGCCATTGGGGCGCTGTGCATCATTGACCGGCAGCCCCGGCAGCTCTCTGCCGCCGAGCAGCAGCGCCTGCAAGACCTGGCCCACGTGGTGATGCGCATGCTGGAGTTGCGGCTGGCCCTGCATCAGCACCCGGAACACACCAGCGCCACCTGGGTCAGCCTCTACGACCACTTGGATACTTCCCTGAATCGGCTCGACACCCTGGCCGAGCTGGCCCGGTGGGAAGAGTCGCCGGCCACGCCGGCGGCGTTGAGCTACCAGCAATTGCGCGAGGAAGAAATTAGCCGCGTGACGTATTTGCTCAACCAACAGGTAACTAATGCCTTGGCGACCATCAAGTAGCGAGAGTAGCAGCCCTTTTTTCAGCGCACCAACGACCACGGCTCGGCGGCCCACAAACGCAGACATTCGCCCGCTTAGCCTCCACGGGGCGCACACAGGCAAGTTGATGCACGTCGTCATTTTTCTTTCAACTCGCTCCTCACCGCAGAGCCTAGAACTTAACAGCTCTGCCCCTCACCGGCTGGGAGCTGATGCCGAGCACATACGTCGCGCACGCCGCTGCCGTTCAGCGCCATGGCCCTGATGCGGGCCCGCGTAACCGGTTTCTAGGCTTTAGGCTGGTACTACAGCTGCAACGTGCGACAACCCGCCGTGCACCGGTAGCGTTGCCGACCATCACGCGTTTTGCCATGTCGGCAACCGGCCCCTGGCTGCTGACAGCTCGGACACCCCACTGCTTCTAAAACCATAACCAAAGGTGCCCCAGCTCTGCAACTTCACCCCCGACGCTGTGCGTCTTGCCTAGACTACTTCACAATTGACAAAGCTGGCTTACTCAGGTGAGCACCGACGGTGTCAGACGTGCGATTGGGGCCGCATACGCGATGACCTTGCGGAAAGCTAGCAGATATTGGTCCAGCAGCGCGCGGGAGGCCCACGGAAACGAGGGCAATTTGAGGAGCTCGCCGTTGACCGTTTCAGTGACCGGCAGCGAAGTCACTGCATAATCCGGAATATGCGCGCCCAGTTGCGGACGCATCACCTCCAGAAAAGCTCCCTCGGTGAAAAACGGTTGCTGGTGCAGCAGTGGGTAGCGGGGGGCGCCTGTGAGGCATCCTTCGGCCTGCAACGCTCCGAGCAGCTGAGACAGGGTCAGGCCGATGGCGGCCAGATCGGGGCGTACCAGGTATTCGAAATACACCCGCTTCAGGTGGGCAGCGGGCTGAAAAGTATGGATGCCAAGCTGCTCCAGGCCAGCCGACAAATAGGCCAGGTTGGCGTTGCGCTGGCAGTTATGCTGGTTTAGCCGATGTAGCTGGCCCCGCGCGATCGCCGCTGAAACGGGAGCTATGCGGGTTTTAATACCGAAACTAGTGGCGGCATAGCGCCGCGCCGGCGTATCAAGCTCGATGATCCGGGTGATATCGCCGAAGCACACCGCGCGCTCCCAATACTGATAGTCGCGGCACAACAACATGCCGCCTTCGCCGGCTGGCGCCAGCTTGCCGCCTTGCAGGCTGAACACGCCCACATCGCCTAGGGTGCCGCAAAGCCGTCCGCGCCATTCCGCGCCCTGGGCATGTGAGGCATCCTCAATGATTTTCAACTGGTGCTGCTTGGCCAGCGCGAAAATTTCTGTCATCTTCGATGGCAAGCCCCAAAGGTGCACCACCACGATGGCCTTCGTACGCGGCGTGATTTTACGGGCCATGTCGGCTGGGTCTAGGCCCAAGCGGTCCTTTTCGCTTTCGCAAAACACCGGCACCGCACCCAGCCATACCAACGGGAGCACCGAGGCCCAGAACGTGGCCGACGGCACCAGCACTTCGTCGCCCGGCTGCAAGCCAATTGCCCAAAACGCCGCCATCAGCGCGCTGGTGCCGTTGTTGTGTGCCAAGGCGTAGGGCATGCCGGTATAGCGGCGATAATCATCCTCCAGGGCGCGGATCACTGGATGCGTCGAAATGTCGCCGTCGCGGAGCACTTGCAGCACCGCTTGCTCGTCGGTCTCGGTCAGCACTGGCCAGCGGTTCGCTTCCTGCTGGTCTAGCGTAATGGCCGCGGCGCCCCCGAGTATGGCAGGTTGCGGGTATTCCGCCTGGCGGAGCTGACTGTTCATGGGCTGTCCTAGCTGTTAGGTGAGGTAACGTTATCGGCCAATAGTGGATCAAGCTCGCGTATGATCTTGGCTTGGTAGGCCAGAAACAGGCGTTGCGCCGCCGCGTGGTCGCCCCCTGTTAACTCGAGCGCGATGGCTTGCAGCTGTAAAGCATGGCAGTCGCCGACGCCCAGGCCGCCGCGCGGAATCCATTGGGCGATGTTCGTGCGGCGGCGCAGATAGTCGTCCAGCGTTACGCACATCTCGTTCTGCGCTGACCAAGCTGGGGCGACTACGGCCTCCGCCAGACCGGTAAACCGCGCGTACTGGGGCGCGCGGCAACCCACTGGCTCGACATCGGCAAGGGACGTGGCCGGACTGTGCCCGCTGGGGCGCAGAGTACGCTCGACCTGGGCCATAGCCAGCGCGGCCATGCGCGAACAGCCGGTCAGTTTACCGCCATAGCATGAAATCCAAGGCAGCAGACGGTCGCGTACCACTTCTTGCCGCCGCGACAGGTCGAGCGGATAAACAGTACTTCGGTAACTGTGGGCGACTACCAGCGGCCGGATGCCGCAGCGTAGCGACACAATGTCGGATCGGGTCATGGGAGTGCGATAACGACGCGCGTACTGTTCCAGCAAGAAATCAACATCCTCGCTGCTGGCAGCCAACCCATCGGCGATACTAGTCACCGCCGTCTCCGTCGGCCCCCAAAGCGCCACGGGACCCCACGGCACGTGCGTGATGATATCATTGTGCTTGCCAAGCTCAAAAAACAGCGAGCTATCGTGCCCTGCCTGGCGCGGAAGCGTCAGGTAAACCCCTTTACTGAACACGTGGCGGAAGGGGGTTTCGATGCCGAACGCGGCGTTGACTTCATCGGTCCACACGCCCGCACAATTGACTACCATCGCACTGTGCACGTCCAGTTCAACTCCGTCAATACTGTCGTGCAGCCTAAGCTGCCAACGCCGCCCGGCCGTATTATAGCTGCCGCTGATCGCACAATAGTTGAGGGCATACTGGCCGGCGCGCCGGTGCGATGCCATCCAGCGGAAGGCAAAACGGGCGTCGGAGTCGGCCAAAAAGGCCTCCTCGTAAGTAAGGGCGCCGTTGACAGTGCCGGGCTGTAGTAACGCCAGCTCGCTAAATTGCTGCGTTGAGGTAGGAGCGCGTCGGCGGCCGCGGCCCAGCAGCCAATAGAGCCACAGCCCAAACTGCATCCAGGCTTTCGGCCGCCCGTAACCAACCGCAGGCAGATAACGCATCGTCGCCGGTGCCATCCAGTCGGGCTTGTCTGCTATAATATGGTCGCGGTCAGCTGATAGGCTGACTACCGTTCGCAGGTCGAGGTTGCGGAGGTATAGCAGGCCGCCCCACACCATCATGCCACTGGCTTGGCTAGTGCCGCTGGCAAAGTCACCCTTGTCTACCAATAACACGCGGTAGCCTGTGCGGCACAGGACATCATACAGGCAGGCACCGTTAACCCCAGCCCCTATGATTACCACGTCAACATGGGGAGCCTGTCCTAATGCCTGTATAGTATCGCTACGGTTCAAGGAGGTATCTAATTAAATAGTAGTGTATTGAGTGCTATTCGCAAGGGGGCTCAGGAAGCCGAGCTAATGTAAGCAATAGGTGCAGGCCAAGCCTAAATTATTGAAAATAAAGCTTATATAAGGCAAAGGCCAGCGTTGCTAAATCCAAAATGCATGTTTTTTGCTCGCTTCATCCTAAGTGGCAAGCAAATAAGCTGTTACAATAATTTTTTCTGATCTCGCCTCCCAAGCCGCTTGTTTAATAACACCCAACAAAGTGAAACAGAAACATGGGAGCACATCGTCGGGACAGTGAGGCGTGGCAAAGCACGTGGCGCCCTGTTGCCTGCGCAAGAGGAGATGACTGCCTACCTGACTTTTTCTTGCCAACTATCCTGTATAACGTAGTGCATTTTAGCACTCAGCAGCAAGCCTTTATTTTGGGCGCTATCAGACTTTATAGCAGCATTATCATCAGCTAAGTTGCTGGATGCTGGCCTCGATCAAAAGTTTAGCACAGAAGAGCAGAAAGGGGATGCTCCTGTAGGATGGGCTCAACCGGCAGGTCGGCACTTTTTTAGTTCTCGTCCAAATCAGGTGGTGGCGATTGACCTAGCCGAAAAGTATGGCTAGGACCCAAAAAAAGCGCCGACCTGCCGGCCGGCGCTTTGCAAAGATGTGGCTAAGGACAAGGCTACCAGCGTGCCACGGCTTTTTGAAACAAGGGCGAATCGCTTATTCCCACTCAATCGTCGCGGGTGGCTTGCTGCTGATATCGTACACCACGCGGTTGATGCCGCGCACTTGGTTGATAATCTTGTTGCTCACCTCCGCCAGAAATTCGTAGGGTAGGTGGGCCCAGTCGGCGGTCATGCCATCTACGCTCGTGACGGCGCGCAGGGCCACCACGCGCTCGTAGGTGCGCTCGTCGCCCATCACGCCCACGCTCTGCACGGGCAGCAGCATGGCGCCGGCCTGCCACACCTGCTCGTAGAGGCCGCGCTCTTTGAGGAGGTTGATGAATACGCCGTCGGCGCGCTGGAGCAGGTCCACTTTCTCGGGCGTGATGTCGCCCAGGATGCGGATGCCCAGGCCGGGGCCGGGGAAGGGGTGGCGGTTCAAAATCTCGCCGGGCAGGCCCAGCGCGGCGCCCACCTCGCGCACCTCATCCTTGAAGAGCATGCGCAGCGGCTCCACGATTTTGAGGTTCATCTTCTCGGGCAGGCCGCCCACGTTGTGGTGGCTCTTGATGGTGACGGCCGGGCCGCCGTGCACCGATACCGACTCAATCACGTCGGGGTAAATCGTGCCCTGGGCCAGCCAGCGGGCACCCTCCACCTGCTGCGCCTCACGGTCGAATACCTCGATAAACGTGCGGCCGATGGCCTTGCGCTTCTGCTCGGGGTCGGAGAGGCCAGCCAGCGCGGCGTAAAATTCGGGGGCCGCATTCACGCCGGTCACGTTCAGGCCCAGGCCCTCGTAGGCCTTCAGCACCGAGGCAAACTCATCCTGCCGCAGCAGGCCGTTATCGACAAAGATGCCGTGCAGGCGCCCCCCAATGGCGCGGTGCAGCAGCAAGGCCGCCACGCTGCTATCTACGCCGCCCGAGAGGCCCAGAATCACCTGGTCGGCGGGGCCGATGGTGTTTTGCAGCGCTTCCACCATCGAATCGACAAAGTGCTCCGGCGTCCAGCTTTGGTCGCAGCCGCAAATGCCCACTACAAAGTTGGCCAGCAGTTGCTTGCCCTCGGTCGAGTGCGTCACTTCGGGGTGAAACTGAATGCCGTAGGTGGCTTGGCCAGGCAGCTTATAGGCGGCTACTTCCACCTCGGGTGTGCTGGCAAGTATCTGGTATTCAGCAGGCAGCGTCTTTATCGTGTCGCCGTGCGACATCCAGACTTGCGTGTCGAGGTGCAGGCCGCCGAGCAGGGGCGAGGCTTCGTCGAGGCTGGTCAGCCGCGCCCGGCCGTATTCCCGAATGGTAGCCGGCAGCACCTCGCCGCCGCCCTGCTGGGCCAGCAGCTGCGCGCCGTAGCAGATGCCCAGCACGGGCACGTGGCCCAGGATGCCGCTCAGGTCAGGGCTGGGCGAGTCGGTATCGCGCACCGAGCAGGGCGAGCCCGAAAGAATAACGCCCCGCAAGCTGTCGTCGCCGGCGGCAATGCGCGCGGCCAGCTGGGGGGCGTGGGTGTAGGGATAAATCTCGCAGAAAACGTGCAGCTCGCGAATGCGCCGGGCAATGAGCTGCGTGTATTGCGAGCCGAAGTCTAGAATTAGAATCTGCTGCATGGGGCACAAAGGTAGGGCCCAAAAGGGCCGCCCGGTAGCCCTAGGTGCCGAATAGCCACCACTACTTGTAAAGGCTTTGCTAACTATTTCTGCCCGACAATCTGTGCATTAGGTCAGCTAAGGCTGCTCAGCGGTCTTAAAAAAGGAAAAAGCGCATGAATCTGCGCAAGATGGGTGTACCTTTGCACCGGCGAGTCAGAACGACCAGCTCCTGCTGAACTCCCCCAGGGCCGGAAGGCAGCA
>CAZERY010000077.1:0-13601 GCA_964514915.1 uncultured Hymenobacter sp. | reverse complement strand
GGGCCAGGCCGAGCAGGGCCGCAACTGGAACAAGCTGCCCGACGAGCTGCTGGACTTCGGCAAAAACCTGTTTAGCGAGAGCGTGCACGAGGCGGTGGCGCAGCTGGGCCAGAAGACAATGGCCGACTTCCGGGCGCTCGACCAGGATATTCGCACGCGGCTTGCCGACACGGAAACGCAGTTTCGGGCGGTGGCCGAGGCGGCGCAAACAGCCCTGGAAGCGGCCGGCGTGACGGCCACCGACCTGGCGCGGGGCGACTCGGGCATCTTTGGCTACGCCACGAAGTGGGAGAAGCGCCTGGAGCCCGACGCTAGCGCCAACTCGTACGTGCTCGCGACCGTGGCCGAGGATAAGTGGTACAGCACCAAGGTAAAATCGCCCGCCGACCGCGCCCGCGTCGATGGCGTGGTGCCGGTGCTGCGGCAGGCTTTTCTGGACTTTGAGGCGCTGCGCGACACGGCGCTGCCGGGCTACGTGCTGCTGCGGGCGTTGCAGCCTTTCCTGTTCCACGCGTCGCTGCTGAGTGAGCTGAATAAGCTGGTCGAAAGTATTAGCCGCGAGCGGAATGTGGTATTGATTTCGGAGTTTAACCGGCGCATCGCGGCCATCGTGCTCACCGAGCCGGTGCCGTTTATCTACGAGCGGCTGGGCGAAAAATACCGACACTTGCTCATCGACGAGTTTCAGGATACCTCGGTGCTGCAATGGAATAACCTGCTGCCGCTGGTCGAAAACGCGGTGGCCAACGGCGGCCTCTCGCTGGCCGTGGGCGATGCCAAGCAAGCCATCTACCGCTGGCGCGGCGGCGAGCTGGAGCAGATTTTGCGCCTCTACCAGGGCGATACGGCGGCGCTCGCCACCCGGGCCCGCGACGCCGACATGCAGCAGCTCCTGCAAGGCCGCTACTACACCCTGCAAAACACGCTGGAGCCGCGCTCGCTGGCGGTAAATTTTCGGAGCGAGCCGGCCATCATTGGCTTTAATAACACCTTTTTCACTTACGTGCGGGAGCGCAGCGCGGGCGATGAGCTGGTGCAAGGCATTTTTGAGGAAGGATTTCGGCAAGCGATGCCGAGCGGCGGCTTGCCGGCGCTCGCGGCGGACGTGGCGCAGCCCGGCCACGTCGAGCTGCTTTTTACGCATAAAGACGCCCCGGCCCGCCGCTACGCCCCGGCCAGCGGGCAGTACCTCGACGAGCCTTTGCCGGGCTACCCTGCCGAGGCAATGCTCGACTACAACGAAAGCACTTGCTACCTCGCCTTGCAGCTCATCGAGCAGGCGCTGACCGATGGCTACCACTTGCGCGACGTGGCCGTGCTGTGCCGCACGCGCTGGCAAAGCCGGCTGGTAGCCAAGTTTTTGAAGGAACGGGGCTTTCCCATTATTTCGGCCGATTCGCTCGCCTTGCAGTTTGCGGAGGTGGTCAATTTGCTGGTGGCCATCATGCGGGTGCTGCACCAGAGCGGCGATACGCTGGCCCGCGCCGAAGCGCTGCTGCTGGTCGATAAGGTGGTGCGCCGGCTGGCTCCTACCCCGGCGCGGGCGCGCCACATCGCGGAGGTGGCTAATGCTAAGGAGACGGGGCAGCCTTTCTTTGACGAGCTGCGGCGCCTGGGCTTTGACGTGGAGGAGCACAAAACGGGCAACCTGGGGCTGTATGAGCTAACCGAGCGGCTCATCGGCATTTTTGGGCTGCTGGGGGCCAACGCGGAAAGCGACTACCTGTTTCGCTTCCTGGATTTGACGCTCGAATTCAGCCTGAAATACGGCAATAACCTGGGCAGCTTTCTCACATATTGGGATGAGCGCAAGAGCGCGCTCAGCATCAACGCGCCGGGCGGCACCGATGCCATTACCATCACGACCGTGCACAAGGCCAAGGGTTTGGCGTATGGCGTGGTCATCGTGCCGTTTGCCGACTGGACGCTGGTGCCCCGCGTCGATACCATGCTCTGGGGCCACCTCTCGGCCGCGGCCAAGCCCCTGCCCGAGCTGCCCGACGTGGCCGTGGTCAGGCTCAATAAGAACCTGGCCCACACGCCGCTGGCTGCCCAAGACACCGAGGAGCGCGAAAAAACGCTGCTCGACGGCCTCAATACGCTCTACGTGGCCTTTACCCGGCCCCGGCACCGGCTCTATATTATCAGTAAAACGCCGGCCGAGCCCCGCAAAACTACCGGCGAGCTGCCGCTAAGCGCCGCGGCGGAGCCGGCCGCCGCCCAGGGCCCGGCCCGCGATGTGGCCGACCTGCTCGCCGGCTACCTCCGCCAGCTGGGCCGCTGGCAGGAGGAAACTACCAGCTTTGTGCTGAGCCAGGGCGCTAGCGCCGGCCGGCGCGCGGCCAGCGCCGCGGCCGATAGCCAGCATTTTCCGTTGGTCAACCTGGCCTCCACGCCGTGGGATGAGCGGCTGCACCTGCGGCGCCACGCCACTACAGTGTTTGACTTTGACGAGCAGGAGCACCTGGGCGAGCTAAACCGCAAGCTGCACTATGCCCTGCGCCGGCTGCTCTCGGCCCAGGAGCTGGGCCGCACGCTGCGCCAGTTGGTGGCCGAGGGCGTCATCAACCAGCAGGAAAGGCCCGAGCTGGAAGTGAGCCTGCTCGCCCTGCTCGCCGACCCGCGCCTGGCGCCCTACTTTGCCGAGGGGCTGGCGGTAGAAACGGAGCGCGAAATCCTGGTGGGCGGCCACACGCACCGCGCCTACAAGCCCGACCGCATCGTGTTTGGCGCCGGGGCTAGCCGCGCCGAGCAGACCGTGACCATGCTCGATTTTAAGCTGCCGCCGCCGCAGGACATCCACAAAATCCGGCTCCGCGAGTACGCCCGGCTGTTTCGCGAGCTCGGGTATCTCGATGTGCGGGGGGTTATTTATTATTTCGCCTCGGGCGAGGTGGTGGAGGTGTAACCCCAGGTCGCTGCCCTTGCCCGCCGCAAGTTTTATTGGTAAGAAACTTTGGTATCGGCGTAGCGCAGCTGTTGCGTCAGCGTATCGACATAGAGGGCGGCGCTGGGCGTGTCATTATACTCAAATTCCAGCTTTTTTTCGCTGGCCCGTTGCGGTGGTCGAAAACGGACCAACTGCTCAGCCCGCAGCTGCTGTAGCGCACCGGGTCGGCCGGCTGGAATCATGGTAAAGGTTGTGGTGCGGCCATCAAATAAATAGTGAGTGCCGGTAGCGGGCACAAAAGCGGCTTCCAGACTGTAACCGCCACTAGCCCAACCAGTATCTGTGCCGTGAAAGGTAAATGTGCGCTTGACACGCCCCGTGCGGTCAATCAATTGGGCATTATGGGATGGTAACCGGTCGCTGCTTGGATCACCGCTTTCATACACTACCAGGAAAGTACTGTCGTTGAGAATACGCGTGCCAGCTACTGCCCGGCCACTTTTAGTAAGCGAAATAACCCGGCCAGTAGCTACTAGTAGTTCTTCACCTGCCAGCAGGGTTTGTCTGTCGGGGGTAAGGGTGGGCCAGCAATCGCAACTGCCCATATAAGCCTCTTCGGCGGCTAGGTGTAGCACTTGGCCCGCAGTAACGTCTAGCAAGAGCAGCGTCTGCAAGCCCTCATCTGTTTCACCGCGAACAAAATTTACATTGAACACCAGCGCTCGGCGAGCAGGCCAGTAACCCAAGTACGTAGGCGGACTGGCTGGTGCTACCGTGCGCAGACCGCCGTATACAACCGATGCAAAGTCAGCTTTGCGCATCCGCTTGGTAAACCGGGCATGGCCGCGCTGGTCGAGTAGCTGAAACGCATACTGCACATCTACTCCTTTTTCTACGGTAGCGGGCAGGTGGTTTTCTTTATCCGCTGCTTCGGTAAAAGTCAGCGGATGCGCGCTATCAGCCTGGGCAGCGGTGCGTATGCGCCACAACTGCTTATCAAGCAACAGGTGGGGCAGTGCCTGACTTGCATCCGGTGCGGGGAGTAATATCTGGCCATAATAGATCTTACCGAAAACAGAAGCGATGGTAGAGTCTGCTCCTGTTTTCGAAACTACGGGCTTTGCGGCCGTTTCTAGGTGTGGTGGTTTTATGGGCTGCTTATGAGCCGTAACAACCGGCTGGCGGGTTTCGCAGGCTGTGAGCACTAGCCCGACCAGACTGGCAATCCAAAAAAAGGGGCGCATGGGAAAAAGCAGAAAGAGCGTCCCGAATGTAGCAGACAGCTACTGATTAAGTGGCCTCTTGCACCCGGTGCAACTACCTCGGGGCGTCGCCCCCGCAACCTTGCACCGGGTGCAACTGCCTCCGGGCGCCGCCCCCGCAACCTTGCACCCGGTGCAACTACCTCCAGGCGGCGCCCCTTCGACCTTGCACCCGGTGCAACTGCCTCGGGGCATCGCCCCCTCGACCTTGCACCGGGTGTAAGGCCGAGGGGGCTATTTGTTTGGCAAATTGAAAGTAAAGCCCCATCTTTCGACTACTTATGGCTAGCTAAGGCCGCGCTCTTCACTTCTTTCTTTTTTCCAAACAAACGCATGTCCCCTTCCTCCCCGGCAGCTACCCCTGCCCCGACCGACCCCGAAAAGCCGGTGAGCGCCAAGCTGCTCACGCCCCGCAACGATGCCGCCCTGGCCGCCGTGGCCCAGCTAGTAGCCGAGACCTGGGCCACCCAGCCCTGGTTTACGCTGCGCTGGCTCACGCAGGCCGACTTTGCGGCGCTGGCCACGCGCTTCGGCGCCAGCCTCACCGACAAGCGGGCCGCCGCCAGCACCCGCACCCCCCAAACCCAGCGCCTGCAAGAGCTGGACGACGAAATGGACGAAGCCCTGCGCGTACTCAAAGCCTACGTGCTCGAAGCCGCCAACTACAACAAAGACGCCGCCAATGCTCAGCTACCCAGCTTCGGGCTGGTTACCTACAAGGGCACCACCTTCGAGCTGAGCCGCGACCGCAACGAGCGCCTGGTGGCCCTGCGCGATTTTCTGCTGCCGGCCGTGGCTAAGGCGCCCTTTGCCACCCGCGACCGGGGCACCGCCTTCTGGCAGCCGCGCTACGCCGAGTATGCCCAGCTGCTCACCCAGGCCGACGGGCTGGCCGGCCAGGTAAGCCAGGCCGTCAGCAAAAAAGACGATACCAAGCTCGCCATCCGGAAGGCGCTGCAAGCCGTGGTGTTTGGGCTGCGCGCCCAGTACCCCGATACCTACGCGGCCGAGTGGCGCGCCTGGGGCTTCCGCAAGGAGAGCTACTAGAGGGGCTCTCAAGCCTAAAGTAGCGCGGACTTTTAGTCCGCCAGTGAGTAGGTCGTTTTACTCGCGGACTGAAAGTCCGCGCTACTACCTGGCTGCCATAAACCAGCGAATGGGGCCGCCGATTTCAGGAGTCTTGGTCAGGCTTTTGGAATCGGCGGCCCCATTTTCATAGGGATGGGAGCCAGCGAGCGCAACACCAGCCGGCCCGCGCTCGTCTATCCTTGTGTGGCCGTTTCTTGCGCCGCTTTTTCTCTGCTAATGCTTCCCTACCAACTTTCCTCCTGGCCGCGCCTAGCGTTGGCGGCTTCTTTGCTTTCGGCCACCGGCTGCCGCGTAGCCCAACCTACTCCAGCTACTACCTCGTCGGCTACGACGGTGCCCGCAGTACCAGTCGCTCCCAATGCGTCGGCGGCCACCGCTCCTATCGATAAGCCTGCCCAGGCAGCCCCTGCTACCCCCACCGGGCCCACCGTGGCCGAAGCCGCGCAGGCCCAGTGGTATTTGCGCGACCCGCAGCTCGACAAAACGCCCGGCACCGGCACTACCCGCACCTACGCCGAGCTGCTGAAAGGCCGCCCGCCCACCGCCGTGGTCGTGGCCGTTATCGACTCGGGAATTGATACGGCGCACGTCGACCTCAAGCCCGTGCTGTGGCGCAACGCCGGCGAAATTCCCGGCAATGGCATCGACGACGATAAAAATGGCTACGTCGACGACGTGCACGGCTGGAATTTTCTGGGCGGTAAGGACGGGCGTAATATCTCGGTCGAAACGCTGGAGTCGACCCGCATCGTGGCCAAGTACGGCCCGCGCTTCCAGGGCAAAACCCGGACGCAGGTGCCGCCTGCCGAGCGCGCCAACTTCGACCTCTATACCCGCGCCAAAAAAGGCTACGACGCCAGGCGCAAAGAGCTCACGGAGGAGGTCAGCCAGTTCGACCAGATCAGCCAGCCGCTCGTGTCGCTTACCAACGCCCTCAAGGAGAAGCTGGGCGTGGCTAGGCTCGACACGGCTACCATGCGCCAGGCGGCAGCCCAGCTGCCCGACCCGGAGCTGAAAGTGCTGCTTACCTCGCTCTACCAGAACATGAAGCAGGGCGGCATTGCCGATACCGATGCCCTCCTCGCCGAGCTCAACTCGGAGCTGAAAGACCAGCGCGAGCAGCTCGACTACAGCCTGAACCCCAAGTTCAACGCCCGCGCCGAAATTGTGCAGGACAACCCCGACGACCTCACGCAGCGCAACTACGGCAACAACGACGTAATGGGCCCCGACCCGCTGCACGGCACGCACGTGGCGGGCATTATCGCGGCGGTGCGCAACAATAATATTGGGGTGCAAGGCATTGCGAACTCGCCGGTGCAGGTAATGAGCGTGCGGGCCGTGCCCAACGGCGACGAGCGCGACAAGGACGTGGCCAACGCCATCCGCTACGCCGTCGACAACGGCGCGCAGATTATCAACATGAGCTTCGGCAAGGAATTTTCGCCCAATCGCCCGGCCGTAGAAGCGGCCTACAAGTACGCTGCCAGCAAAAACGTGCTGCTCGTGCACGCCGCGGGCAACGAAGACGACAACCTCGACGTGAGCCCGCACTACCCGGCCGCCTACTACCTCGACGGCACCGTGCCGCCCACCTTGCTCACGATTGGCGCCTCGGGCCCGACCGACGACGAAAACCTAACTGCCAGCTTCTCCAACTACTCCAAAAAGCAGGTTGATGTGTTTGCGCCCGGCGTGGGCATCTTCTCCACACTGCCCGGCAATAAGTACGGCTCCGAAAGCGGCACCAGCATGGCCTCGCCCGTGACGGCAGGCGTGGCGGCGGTGCTCAAGTCGTATTTTCCCAGCCTCACGGCCACCGATCTGAAGCACATCATCCGGGAGTCGGCGCAGGTGCACCACACCCAGGTGCTGGTACCCGGCGCCGGGGGCAAGAAGGCCGATTTTGCGACCCTTTCGGCTACCGGGGGCATTGTCGATTTGTACGCGGCCGTGCAGCTAGCCCTCAAGCTGGAGGCCGCTAAGAAGCAGTAGCCTCGGCGAAATTCCATTCTTTTGCGTAGGGAAGGCCATGCTTCCTCAACTCTTCATCTTAGAGCGGCTGCGGCGGCTGCGTACCAGCGAAGCCGCCCTACGAGCCTCCGCTGCCTCCATTGAGGCGCACCCCGCCGTAGCCGATGCTCATTTAGCCACTTCTGTCGGCGCTTCCGAGTCGTGGCTGCGGCGCGAAGGACGCAATATCCTGTACCTGATCGCGGGCGTATTTTCGGCCGCGCTGGGCCTGGAAGCCTTCATCCTGCCCAATGGCTTGTTTGACGGCGGCGTCACGGGTATTTCGCTGCTGGCCGCCCGGCTTACTCCCGGCGATGTGCCCTTATCCGTCTTTCTGGTCATATTGAACCTGCCGTTTATCTGGCTGGGCTATAAGCAGCTAGGCAAGGGATTTGCCATCCGGGCACTGGCGGCTATTCTGACGCTGGCCGTGATAATTGAGGTCGTCCATTTCCCGGTCATCACGCAGGATAAGATGCTCATTGCCGTGTTTGGGGGCTTTTTCCTCGGCGCCGGCATCGGGCTAGCCATGCGCGGCGGCGGCGTGCTCGACGGCACCGAAATCCTGGCGGTGTATCTCAGCCGCAAGGCCAGTCTGAGCGTGGGCGACTTTGTGCTGGTGCTCAATATTTTAATTTTCATCATCGTCGCCCTGGTGCTATCGGTCCAGACGGCCCTGTACTCCATCCTCACCTACCTGGCCGCCTCCAAAACCATTGAGTTTGTGGTCAATGGCATTGAAGAATACACGGGCGTCACGATTATCTCGGAGCACAGCGATGCCATTCGGCGCGCACTTACCGAGCGCCTAGGCCGGGGGGTTACGGTATATGCCGGGCACCGCGGCTACGGCTCGCACGGCGAGCAGCCCAGCCCCATCGATATTGTCTTCACCGTAGTCACCCGCCTGGAAGTAGGCCAGGTTGCGTCTGAGGTTAATAAACTGGATCCTAAAGCATTCATTATCATGCACAGTGTGAATGATGCCAAGGGCGGAATGGTGAAAAAGCGGGCCTTACATTAGTCAGCTTCCGTCAAGAGGCGTCGAAAGTCGGAGTTACTCAGGTAATAACTTCTGCCTTTCGGCGCCTCTTTTCTATTTCCTTGCCCGAACTTCGCGGCCATGTCCGCTCCTCATCCTTCGCCTACCCTTACTAGTCTTTTCATTTACCCGGTCAAGTCGCTAGGCGGCATTAGCTTACCCACCGCCGACCTTACGCCGCAGGGCCTGCGCCACGACCGCCGTTGGCTGGTAGTGGATGCCCAAAACCGTTTTTTGACCCAGCGCGAGCACGCCGACATGGCGCTGCTGGCCGTCGAGCCCGCTCACAACGGCTTTTTGCTGCGCCACCGCCAGCGGCCCGACTTGCTGCCGCTCTACATTCCCTTCGCGGCGACGCCCGAAAAGACGTTATTCGTCACCATTTGGGACGATTTGGTTTTTGCCTGGCGCGGCACTAAGGAAGCCGACGAGTGGCTGAGCGAGGCCCTGAGCCAAGCCTGCAAGCTGGTGTATATGTCGGATATGGTGCGCCGCGACGTAGAGCCCGACAAGCCGGAGCTGAACCCGGCCGGCACGGTCGTCAGCTTTGCCGATGGCTACCCCTACCTGCTGGCCACCGAAGAGTCGCTGGCTAAGCTCAATGCCCAGCTTGCCGAGCCAGTGCCCATGGACCGCTTCCGGCCCAACCTGATCGTGAGCGGCCTGGCCGCCGATGCCGAAATGACCCTGGCTGACTTTCAGATTGCGGGCCACGCCTTTCGGTCGGTGCGCGGCTGCGGGCGCTGCGTCGTCACGACAATCGACCAGGCCACGGCCCAAAAAAACCCGGCTAGCGAACCCTTGCGTACGCTGGCCACCTACCGCAAGCTGGGCCACAAAATCCTGTTTGGCCAGAACGTGACGGGCCCTGCCAGCGGCCAGCTACGGGTGGGCGACGCCCTACAGCTCGGGAGTTAGCCTGGCGGCCCAGCCGAACCTTGCCCGCACTTTCTGGCGTTAGCCGGCGATATGGACCTCGCTTTTAGCTTAGATTTTTTGCGCCGCCTGGCGGCGAATAATAACACGGCCTGGATGCAGGAGCACCGCTCTGACTACCTGCGCGCCCGCGACGCCTTTGCCGAACTCGTGACGGAAGTACTGCGCCAGGCCACGCCCGGCGTGCCCGAGCTAGCCGGCCTCACGCCGGCCCAGGCAATGTTTCGGCTGCACAAAAACGACCGCAGCCAGCAAGACCCCGAGCCGTATAAGCGGCGCCTGGGTTCGGGGCTGGTGCCAGGCGGGCGGCACGCGCTGCAAGCCGGCTACTTCCTGGCTTTGATGCCCGGCGGGGGCTCGTGGCTGCGGGCCGGGCGCTTCACCCCTACGCCGGCCGAGCTGGCCGCCATCCGGCAGGAAATCCACTACGACGGAGCCGAGTTTCACCGGCGCATCGAGGATACGGAGCTGCTGCGCCACTTCCCCGCCGGCCTCGACCTGAGTGTGGACCAGCTAACACGCCCGCCCCGGGGCTACCAGGCCGACGACCCCGACCTGCCTTATCTCAAGCTCAAGAGCTTCGGTGTTAAGACGCACTTTGCCGATGCGGAAGTGCTGGCGCCCGATTTTATTGAGAGCGTGGTGGCGGGTATGCAAGCGGCGCGCCCGTGGGTTGGCTTCCTAAACCAAGCAATTGGCTAGCCCCTGCTAGTCTGGAACGGACCTAAAACAGGCCAAAGAGCTTGCCGTTGATGCGCTCGATGATGTCGCCCAGATCTTCGGGGCGGCGCACGTAGTCGAGCTCATTCACGTCGATGATCAGCAGCTTGCCTTGCTTGTAGTTGGCAATCCACTGGTCGTAGTGCTCATTGAGATTTTTGAGGTACTCGATGCTGATGGAGTTTTCGTAGTGGCGACCCCGCTGCTCAATTTGCCCGATGAGCTTGGGCAAGTCGGCCCGCAGGTAAAGGAGCAGGTCGGGCGGGTTTACCAAGCTGATTAAGCTCTCAAACAGCGCGTAGTAATTCTGGTAGTCCCGCTCAGCCAGCAGCCCGGACTGGTACAGATTGGCGGCGAAAATATGCGCATCTTCGTAGATCGTACGGTCTTGGATAACGCTTTTGCCTTGCTGCACCAGCTGCTGAATGCGCTGCGTTTGCCGAAACCGGCCATTCAGGAAATATACCTGCAAGTGGAAAGCCCACCGGGGCATGTCGGCATAAAAGTCTTTGAGGTACGGGTTATCAGCCACGTCTTCCAGAAAAACTTCCCAGCGAAAATGCTGGGCCAGCTTATAAGCCAAGGTGGTTTTGCCGGCCCCAATGTTGCCAACGATTGCAATGTGCATGTGCTGAGGGTACTGAAAAAGACTAGCTGGGCAAACAGCGGGCGAAGATACGCTGCCCCGCAGCCTGCCTTGGCCAGCCAGCTATTTATCCAGCCGTTCTTGCACGCGGCGGGCACCTTGCAGGGTGCGAAACTCCCCCTGGTAGCTCCGAACGTTGATGCGCTCATCGAGTGGCAGTTCGAGGCGCACGGCTTCGTAGCGCTCGTTGAGGCGGCTGAGCGCGGCACTGGCATCGTCCCAGTCGCGGGCGCTCCACTGCCGGCGCTCGCTGCGCGTGGCTTCCAAAAACCGGCTATAGAGATTGGCTATCTGGCTGGCTGGTACGCGGCTGATATCGACGCTTTCGTGCAGCATACGCGCCAATACGGGGTCGGCACTGGTGGTGGCGGTAGGGTGGCGCGTGGTAGCTGCCGGGCGCGGCACAGAGGCGTGCGGGCGGCCGCCTACCAGGTTGCCCTGGCGCAGCAGGCTATCCTGCGTGGTGGTTTGGGCAACGGACAGCAGCGGCATAACGGCCAGCAAAGCGGGCAAGAGAACAGCGGGTTGAAGCGTAATTTTCATGGACTGTAGTACGAGATTTAGGCTTGCGAATACGCGAGCCAGGGCAAATGAGCGGCCACCTTAACGCCGGGCGCGCGCCGTACGTATGCCAGGCAAGCAGCAGAAGTCGGTTTTTTGGCCGACCTTCGCCCGATTCTTCGTTGTTTATGCCCGCTCGTTCTGCCCCAGCCATTCCGGCTAGCCCCTTGCACATTCAGCCTGCCACCGAGCAGGATATTCCCACCATCATCGGGCTGGCTGAGGCCACTTGGGAGCCCACCTATCGCTTCATCATCTCGAAGGAACAGATTGATTACATGTACCGCGTCATCTATACGCCGGCCTCCCTGCGCCGCCAGATGCGCGAGCACCACCACCAGTTTCTGCTGGCTTACGTGGAAGGGCACCCGAGCGGCTTCGCCTCGTATTCGGAGAAGCCCGAGGGCGTGTACCACCTCAATAAAATTTACGTACTGCCCTCGCACCAGGGCCAAGGCCTGGGTCAAAACCTAGTGCAAGCCGTGCTGGATGCCGTGCGCGAAGCCGGCGGCAAAGCCCTGGAGCTGAACGTGAACCGCCACAATCCCGCCCTGGCCTTCTACGAGCGCCAGGGCTTTGCGCAACACCGCGAGGAGGACATTGCCATCGGCCCGTACTGGATGAACGACTTCGTGCTGCGCAAAGACCTGTAGCCGCTAGCTTTATCTTTGCCTCACCAAACCTCCTCTCCTCCCTACCAATGGCTACTAAACTAACCGTACTCTCCAACGGCTCGCTCCGCGTGGAGGGCGAAGATTTTGAACTCGTCGATGCCCAAGGCCAGCCCTACGGCCTCGGCGGTCGCCAGCGCATCAGCATCTGCCGCTGCGGGCTGAGCGCCCAAAAGCCCTTCTGCGATGGCTCGCACAAAGGCCATTTTGAGCACCCGGCCGTCGCCTTCGACTTGCCCGCGCCAAAGGCAGTATAGATTCCCGTTTTAAATTGCGAAAGAAGGGGGTAAGCTGATTGCGATCAGTTTACCCCCTTCTTTTTTCAGTTGAATAGTCCCCTAGCTGGCGGCCGAAGCGGGATTGAACAGCGCTACTACCGCTGCCGGGTCGGCTACCTCGATGATGAGGCGGTTGTATTCTTCGTCCTGCAAGTCAACTACCACTGTATTTTCCCGGTGCTGCACGTCCAGAAACGAGGGCTTATTGTCACCGGTATTATCGAAGTAGAAGGTGCCTGCCTTGAGTAGGCCCGGCACGTGCGTGCCGGGCGCGCGGATGCCCCAGGCCTTGGCTGCCTCGGGGTCGTGCCGGGCGCCTAGGATATGCGCCCGCGGTATGCGCAGCTCACTGCGAAACGCCCAGAGCTTATGCCAGCCCTCCACAGTAAAAACTACGAGACCACCTTGTTCTTGAATGCTTACCACGCGGCTACTTGGCGACTCAGACTCGCCACCTAAAAAAGATTGCTGGTATATCGCAAAGTGCCGTAAAGTATTACAGTGCTCCGCCCTGCTCACCCTTTCAGCATCAGCCACAGGTTTAGCCGCACCACATCGCCCATCGAGGCGCAGCGCGCAAACTTCGTGGTATGGTGGTAGCGATTGAGGTTGGCTTTTAGCTCTTCTACCTTTTCGGTGGGGGCTAGCGGCTGGCGGCGCATTACATCGAGCAGGGCCTTGAGGCGGTGGCGCTCGGCGCGGGCGCGGCGTGCCATGAGGGCCCGTTCTTCGGCCTGGTACTGGCGCAGCGTTGAGGGCTTGAGCAGGCGGGCGCACAGCTCCACCACGGGGTTATTGTCTTTGAAAAACTGGGGCACGTACATGGCGCGGCGACCCTCGTAGCTCTGCTGGTCGAAGTCGATGGCGCGCACCCGATATTGCTCATCCTCGAAGTCGGGCGTGACGTCGACCACGTAGTTGTAGGCGCGCATATCGCCGAGCAGGCGTGCAAAGCAGCGCTCATTAAACTTGACAAACTCCTTGGCTATGCGCACCTGGTTGAGGTGCGGCTGATTGAGCCGCAGCCGGATAAAATCGTCGCCCGGAATGCCAGCAATGTGCTCTTCGATGAGCGTATTGCTGCTGTCGACCAGGTAGTTCATCGAGTTGGGCGACAGCAAGTGTTCCAGCTCCAGGCCGTAGAGGCGCGAGGCATCGGCCTGCTTCACGTAGAAGTAGTCGTAGTTGTCGTTGAGCTGGTTGAGGATGCGCACCCGAAACGGGTGCGAGTTGCCGAAGCGGCAGTAGTCGATGCGGTCGGCCAGCAGGTCATCGGCAAAGGACAGGTCGCCGGCCGTTTTGAGCAGCGCGTACACTTGCACCAAGCCCTGGCTCAGCTCTAGCAGCGCCTGCGGCTCGTAAAAAACCGTTTGCCAGAGGGTGTCCTTACCCGCCCGGTCGAGCAGCGGAAACGAGTTGCTGAAGCGCAGCAAATCGGCGTAGCTCACGGGCAGCGGCGCCTCGCGGTCGTAGTCGCGCAGGTACTGGCGCAG
>CAZERY010000076.1:0-13639 GCA_964514915.1 uncultured Hymenobacter sp. | reverse complement strand
GCTTTGGGCGGCCTGGCCATTGGCACCACCGAGTTTGTGATGATGGGCCTGCTGCCCAGCATTGCCACCGATTTTCGCGTTTCGATTCCCGAGGTCGGCTACGTCATTTCGGCCTACGCGCTGGGGGTCGTCATCGGGGCGCCGCTGCTCACGGTACTGGGGCGCAACCTGGCGCCCAAGCGGCTGCTGATCGCCTTGATGCTGCTTTTCACCGTCTTCAACTCGCTCTCGGCCTTCGCCCCCAACAATACCGTGCTGTTTTTCACGCGGCTGCTGGCGGGGCTGCCGCACGGCGCGTTCTTTGGCGTGGGGTCGGTGGTAGCGAGCCGGCTGGCCGACAAGGGCAAGCAGGCGCAGGCCATTTCGACCATGTTTGCGGGCCTCACTATTGCCAACCTGCTCACCGTGCCGCTGGGTACTTACCTGGGCCAGCACTACTCGTGGCGCTACGCACTGGGCGGCGTGGGCGGCGTGGGGGTGCTCACGCTGCTGGCAATCCACTTTTTCTTGCCCGTACTACCCGTGCAGCAAGCCGGCAACTGGCAGGGCGAGCTGGCTTTGTTCAAGCGGGCCGAAACCTGGCTTATCATCCTGCTGACCGCCATCGGCACGGGCGGCATGTTTTGCTGGGTGAGCTACATCGCCCCGCTCATGACGGAAGTGTCGCATTTTCCGACCTCCTACGTGCCGTATATTATGATGCTGGTGGGGCTGGGCATGTTTGTGGGTAACGTGGTGGGCGGCAAGCTCGCCGACCGCTTTTCGCCGCTCACGGCCGCTACTACCCTGCTGCTGGCAATGGGCGCCACCCTGCTGGCCATCTACTTCACGTCGGGCAACCAGGTGCTGTCGCTGGGATTCACGTTTTTGGCCGGCAGCTTTTCGCTGGCCCTGGCCGCGCCCATCCAGATTTTGATGATTCAGTCGTCGAAAGGCGCCGAAATGCTGGGGGCCTCCATCACGCAGGCGGCCTTCAACATGGGCAATGCGCTGGGCGCGTTTTTGGGCGGGCTACCCATTGCGGCGGGCCTGGGCTACACGTCGCCCGCGCTAGTGGGCGTGGGCCTAGCGCTCGCTGGGGCAGCTTTTGCCTACGTGCTGGCGCGCATCTCGCCCCAGCAGCCCTTGGAGGAATCTGCCGCGAGCATCGCAATTGGGCACTAAGCTCTTTCTCTTGCCATGCCTCCTGCTATCTACATCGGCTGTTCTGGCTTTTCGTTTCGCGACTGGAAGGGCGTGTTCTACCCACCCGAGCTACCGCCGCGCAAGTGGCTGGCTTACTACTGCTCGCAGTTTAACAGCCTGGAGCTAAACGTTACCTTTTACCGAATGCCAACCCCAAAGGCCTTCGAAACCTGGTACGACCAAAGCCCGGCCGACTACCGATTTGCCGTAAAGGCCCCGCGTCAGGTGACGCACTACAAGAAATTCAACACCGAAGCGCAACCCATTCTGGCCGACTTTTACGGCACCGTGCGCGAGAGGCTGCGCGAAAAGCTGGGGCCCGTGCTGTTTCAGCTGCCACCCAAGGCCGAATACACCGACGAGCTGGCCCAGCGCCTGGTCGAAAGCCTTGACCCCACGTTTACCAACGTGGTAGAGTTTCGCCACCCCAGCTGGTGGGCAGCCGAGCCACAGCGCTTGCTCACGCGCCACGGCATTGCCTTCGTGGGCCAGAGCTACCCGCCGCCCCTAGAGCTGCCCGACGAGGTAGTGGCCAATACTTTCGTGCTGTACTACCGCTTTCACGGCGTGCCCGACTTATATAAGTCGTCCTACAGCCCCGAATTTCTGGCGCGCATTGCTGCCGAGATAAAGGCCCTTCACCATGTGCGGCAAGTGTATTTGTATTTCAACAATGGTATTGGCGGCGTAGGTGTCCATAATGCCCGGCAGATGCAGGCGCTGCTGAATACCTAGCGCAGTTCTCAGGTCAGCGTGCATCGTGCATTGCCCAGCTGGTTAACCCACCCCCGGCCCACACGGAGGGACAATGTAGTACAGCGACCTAGGAACCGCTCTAAAGTGCTCCCGATAAGCTTTTAAAGCAATTTCATCAAAGCCTTACCGACGCAGCCAAGTAGTTGCGCGGACTTTGTAGTCCGCGTTTGCGTCGCCTACATCGCGGACTACAAAGTCCGCGCAACCTGCTGGCCGTACCCTGTTCAGGAAACCGTTTTAGTACCACTTCAATTGAACAAGCAGCTTCACGGGGCCGTTTGCTGAAGAGCTGGGCCGATCAAGGTGCGGCGTATTTCTTCCTGCCATTCTACTTCCCTGTTTATGACGATCACTAGTGCTCCTCAGCTTGATCAGGCTGCGTTTGAAAACCCGTTTGTAGATGAGCTTCGCGGTGAAGCATCCGGCAATAAAGGCTCGCGGCAGGTGCCCGGCTACCACTACTCGCGAGTAGCTCCCACGCCCGTGGCCGACCCGCATTTGCTGGCGTGGTCCGCTGAGCTGGGTGACTACCTGGGGCTGAGCAAGCCTGCCGAGCGCGGCCCCGCCGTAGATGCGCTGGCCGGCAACCTGGTTACCAGCAGCATGAAACCCTTCGCGGCGCGCTACGGCGGGCACCAGTTTGGCAACTGGGCGGGGCAGCTCGGCGATGGCCGGGCCATTTCGCTGGGCCAGGTGGCGGCCGCGGATGGCTCGCGCTGGGAAATTCAGCTCAAAGGCGCCGGCCCCACTCCCTACTCGCGGCGCGGCGACGGCCGGGCGGTGCTGCGCTCGTCGCTGCGCGAGTTTCTGTGCAGCGAGGCCATGCACTACCTGGGCGTGCCCACCACCCGGGCCCTGAGCCTGGTCGAGACCGGCGACGCCGTGGTGCGCGACATGTTTTATAACGGCAATGCTGCGCCCGAGCCGGGCGCCATTGTGGCGCGGGTAGCGCCCACGTTTGTGCGGTTTGGCAATTTTCAACTGCTGGCAGCGAGCGGCGAAATAGATAATCTGCGTGCCCTGGCCGACTACGTGCTGCACCACCACTACCCCGAGCTGGGGGCGCCCTCGCCCGCGGCTTATGTGCAGTGGTTCAGGGAAGTGGCGCGCCGCACGGCCAGTATGGTAGCGCACTGGATGACGGTCGGCTTCGTGCACGGCGTGCTCAATACCGATAACATGTCCATCCTGGGGCTCACCATTGACTACGGCCCCTACGGCTGGCTCGAGCCCTACGACCTCGACTGGACGCCCAATACCACCGACTTTGGCTCGCGGCGCTACGCTTTTGGTCAGCAGCCCCGGGTCGGCATGTGGAACCTCATGGCCCTGGCCCAGGCGCTCGGGCCCCTGGTAGAAGATGCCCAAGCCCTGCGCGCCGGCCTCGACGACTATGCCGCTACTCTGGCCGCCACTCAGCACGCACTCTGGCTGCGCAAGCTCGGCCTCACGCCCCTGGCCGCCGAAGCAGACCAGGCGCTTACCGAAGACCTGCCCACGGCGCTCGCTGAGGCCGGCGTCGATATGACAATTTTCTTCCGGCAGCTTTCGCACGTAGCCCCCACCCTGCTACTCGACGGTAGCAACGCCGACGCGCTATTTCGCGAGCTACTAGCCCAGGCGGCTTACCCCGAAGCAGGCAACGAAGACCAGGCGCTGCTGGCGTGGCTGCCCCGCTACACGCAACGCTTGCGGCAGGAACCGGCCGCTCCCGAAGCCATCCGGACCGGTATGCTGGCTGCCAACCCCAAGTACGTGCTGCGCAACTACCTCGCCCAGCGGGCTATCGAGGCAGCCGAGGCCGGCAACCTGGCGCCCCTCCACACGCTCTTTGAGGTGCTGAAAACCCCTTTTGCCGAGCACCCGGCGCACGAAGAGCTCGCCGCCAAGCGGCCCGACTGGGCCCGCGACAAGCCCGGCAGCGCTACGCTCTCGTGCAGCTCGTAGCTGATTTTTACACGCTGGTTATCAGGACACTTCTAATCGACAAAATAAAAAGAGAGGGCCAGCATACGCTGACCCTCTCTTTTTGCCTTTCAACGGGAATGCCGTGGCTTACGGCTGGCCGTTACCACCGGCGGCACCATAGACCTGGCCGGTAGCGTAGCTGGCCCCGCTATCGGCAAGCTGCACGTAGATGGAGCCCAGCTCGGCGGGCTGGCCAGCCCGGCCCAGGGGCGTTTTGGCCCCAAATTCCTTGATCTTTTCCTGCGTGGCGCCGCCGGTTACTTGCAGCGCCGTCCAGATGGGGCCGGGGGCTACTCCATTCACCCGGATGCCTTTGGGCCCGAGCTGCTTGGCCAGCGACTTCACGAAGTTCATCGTGGCGGCTTTAGTCTGGGCGTAGTCGTAGAGATCGGCCGAGGGGTCGTAGGCCTGCTCGGAAGTAGTGGCGATAATCGCCGAGCCAGGCTGCATGTGGGGCAGCGCGGCTTTGATGATCCAGAAAGGCGCGTAAATATTCGTCTTCATCGTCCAGTCGAATTGCTCGGTGGAGATGTCCAGAATCGAGGCGTGCGCCTGCTGGCGGCCCGCGTTGCTAACCACGATGTCGAGCCCGCCAAGCTGGCGCACGGCTTCGGCTACCAGCTTTTGGCAAAAAGCCTCGTCGCGCAAGTCGCCCGGAATGGCCACCGCCTTGCGGCCGGCGGCCTTAATGAGCGCAACAACTTCTTTGGCATCCGGCTCTTCGGCCGGCAGGTAGTTGATGGCTACGTCGGCGCCTTCGCGGGCATAAGCGATAGCCGCGGCCCGGCCCATACCCGAGTCGCCACCCGTAATCAGGGCTTTGCGCCCGGCCAAGCGGCCCGAGCCTTTGTAGCTGGTTTCGCCGTGGTCGGGGCGCGGGTCCATCTGGCTGGCCAAGCCGGGCCAGGGCTGCGACTGGCTCTTAAACGGCGGCTTGGGATACTTGGTGGTGGGGTCTTGCAAGGGTGCCGCCGGTACAGCAGTGGGGCTAGCCGCATCCGAGGCAGCTAATACGGGCGATACGGCGGCGGCAGCCAGGCCAGCGCCTAAGCCACCCAGAAGTTTGCGGCGGCTTAGTTTATTTCCTTCTTCCATTACTAGTCAGAGAGTTATTAAAATGATTTATCCTAAAGTTGCGGCTGCTCAAGGCCCGGTGTTAACCACTCGGCTGGACCCTTAAAAAGCTCACTTGACCCAGCTTTGCGCCCGGCGGTGGCGGGCCGGTGTTCACCAAGCCTGGCAGCTTTGTAGTGGTGGGTCGGGTTGACCTAATACTCCAACTGCTTTCGGATGGTTACTGCTACCAGGTATCTGGGGCTAGTGGCTGGCAGCAGCTTCCAGCAGCTGGCGCACGGCCCGGCGCGTATCGGTTGGCCGCTCGATAAAGCCCAGGTGGCCCACGCCGGCCAGCCACAGCACGGTGCAGTAGTCGGGTAGCAGGCTTTCCTCGTGCGTCTTTTCGGGCAGCACGGCGTGGTCGTCCTTACCCGCGATAAACAAGACCGGATACGTCGACTTTTCGAGTACGGCGCGCCGGTCGGGGCGATGAGCCATGGCATCTAGATTGCCCAGGGCCACGGCGAGCGGCACGGCCGCCGCCAAGCGCTGAAGCTGGGCTACCGAGTCGTTCATCGATTCGCGGTGGACGGGCGAAAGCTGGGGCTGCAAGAACTCGTCGGCAAAAGCTGCCACTCCGTGCTCGGCCAGAAAAGTGCGGTTGCGGGCCCGTCGCTCAGCATCGACCTCATTATCGGGCAGCGCCGATGAATGAAAGAGCCCCAGGCCCGCTACCAGGCCTGGGTATTTCTCGGCAAAGGCCAGGGCCACGTAGCCGCCCATGCTGTGGCCTACCAGCACCGCGCGCCCTGCGCCGGCCGCCGCTAGCTCGGCCCGCACTGCGTCGGCGGCAGCTTCGAGGCTATAGTCGGTGGCGGCGCTAGCCTCCCCATAGCCCGGCAAGGCGGGCATTAGCACCTGGCAATCGGCAAAAGCATCGCTAATAAAGTCGGGCCAGATGGCGGGGCTTTCGAGGTAGCCGTGCAAAAAAACGACGGCCGGTAACGGAGTAGGCATTAGGGGAAGGCTAGGCAGCAGCAACCCGGGTGGGCCTTCGCTGGTAGGTTGGGCAGGGGCAGACTAGGAATTCGCCGCCTCCGGCACGGGCTCAACTTTTTGGCTCTTAGTCACTTCATCGTCGGCCTTGGGCACTTCGCCCGCTTGGCTGAATAGCTCACGCAGGTGCTCGGGCGTGAGGCCGGTAAAATCTTTGATAGCCAGCACCGGCGCTTGGAAGTCAGCAGCGGCCAGAGTGGTCGTCAGCGCTACGCAGTGCATGCCCGCCTTGTAGGCGGCGTGCTCGCCCAAGATGGCATCCTCAAACACCAGGCAGTTGGCCGGCGCTACGCCCAGCTTCTCGGCCACGACGGTGTAGGTTTCGGGGTGAGGCTTGCCGCTTTCCACATCATCGGCCCCCACTACCACGTCGAAGAAGCGGCGCAGGTCGAGGTAGTCGAGAAGGTAGCTCAGCGTATCGCTGGCCGAGCCGCTACCCAGGCCCAGCTTGAGGCCGGCGGCGCGGGCCGCCTCCAAAAACTCGACCAGGCCGGGAGCCGCCTGGCGGTCGTCCCAGTACAGGGTGCGGTATAGAAACTCGCGCTGGTCGGCGTATTTCTTCAAGTCTTTTTCCGGCACGGGGTGGTCAAAGACCTGTTCCAGGATGTCGGTGGCGGGCATGCCGTTGAAGCGGCGCAGCAAGTCGGTCGCGTCGGCCTGGAGGTCGAGGTCGCGAAAAAGCAGTTGGAAAGCGTGGGCTTGGATGGGCGTATTGTCAACAATAACGCCATCCATATCAAAAACGAGGGCTTGTAAATCAGCCATTGGAGCTAAAAAGGGAATAAGAGAGCTAAAGGCAGGTAGTTGAGAAGCAGTTGAAATCGAAGGAAATTTTTCCTTCCGCTGGGCTTAATTAGCCTTGCTGCATCTTGCCAGCGGCTTAGCTTACTGCCTTTTGCCTGGAAAAGATATAGCTGTGCTTTGCTGACCGCCCTTAGATTTCCTTAATTGGCGACATCACTTACTAGGGTTGTTCCTGAATTAAGAAAATGGAAGAAAATCGTCCGTCCTGCTGAGCTTATCTCCCAAGTGCGCATCGGCCCGCCCAACCACCAGCGCGAGTTGCTTCCCAAATTCAGCACAAAGGCGCTAGGGGAGTGAAGCTCGAAAGCTTCACTCCCCTAGCGCCGGTGGCAAAGTATGGCCTTTTAGCTACTTAAGCAAAGAGCACCTTAGCCCATTGCTTTCTCATCAACCGAAGTGATAGCCAGCTGATTGAGGCTTTCGTCGGTGTTCTTTTCCTCCGTGAGGCTAGCTTGTAGCAGGCTGGCCTCGGCGGTATAGCCCAGCTGCTTGGCAAAGTGCAGGGCCGTGCCGTACTGCGAAATTTCGTAGTGCTCCACGCCTTGGGCAGCAGAAATAATAATGGCATCGGTTATCGCGTCGGAACCGCCCATTCCCATCACTAGCTGGCCCTCTTCGATAAGGCCTTCCATGGCCTTACAGCCAGGACCATCGAGGCTCAAATCGAGGCTTTTGGCGATCTGCTCCAGGCGGTTAACTTGATTTTTGGTCTCAAGCAAGTGCTTTTCAATGCCCATGCGCAGGCGTTGGTCGGTGGCAGCGGCCGCCATTTTGGGCAGCGCTTTTACGAGTTGCTTTTCGGCATCGTAGAGGCCTTGCAGCTTGAGCTCAAATAGGTCTTCGAGGTTTTCAATCTTGTCAAACATGGTAAAAAAGAAAGAGGGTGAGGAGGTAAATAATTTTAGCGTAGTATCCTTGCTTAGCAACAGTCTATTCTCACAGCTAATACTCAGGCGGGAGATGTAAGACAGCCAGCTTGTGGGGCTCCATCGCTACTTCGGCAGGCTGGCAGCAAGTAGCACTACCTAAAAACTGCTTTGTTTTAACGGCAGGCGGGCACTTTTGGCTAACCAGATTGCTGGTTAAGGCGCGATATTCTAAACTATTACCGATTTATGCGGAGGGTAATACCCGTATTTTGTGCTGACGCCTTAGGAATTTCTTCCAACTTGGTGCGCTGCGCTGCCGGTGGAGAACGCCACGCTGGTGGGCAGCAAGCGTCTCCGGCGAGCTGGCTAGTCTGAGCAGGCAGTAGCCATCGTCGGCCAGCCCTGATCGAATTGGCGCCGGCCGCTCCCGACCTATTATCCGCGGCCAGCCTCGTGGAGGGAGGGGCCCGATATACTTGCTTATCCTACACTGGAGCAGCGCCTTAGCTCGCAGGGCCTACTAGGGCGGCTAGCCTGCCCCACCAGTTGCAAACGATCGGGCAGTTACTCCCCCAACAATCAAATGCTTAGTTTTGACCAAGCTCGCCTAGTGCGGCACTAGGCGCCCATGACTTTCCCGTTGGTTTTCTTTAGCGTGTTTTTCGGGCTGTATGGCGTGGTATTGCTGCGGCTGCTGTGGCCCCGGCCAGCCTTGCCGAGCCTCACGCACTACCCCCGGGTGAGCATTCTGGTGGCGGCGCGCAACGAGGCCACCACCATCGAGCGCTGCCTGCAAGCGTTGGCGGCACTGGATTACCCCGCCGAGCTGCTCGAAATTCTGATCGGTGATGATGCCTCGACCGACGCTACCTGGGCCGTGACGCAGCGCTTTATTGCGGACAAGCCGCAGTTTCGGCTGCTAGCCATCGGGCAGCGGCTGGGTACGGCGCGCGGCAAAAGCAACGCGCTGGCCCACCTCTGCCGCGCCGCTACCGGCGAGTATTTCCTGTTTACCGATGCCGATATGGCCCTCGCGCCCGGCTGGGTGCAGGCCATGCTGGCCGCTGCGCCGGCGGGAGTAGGCGTAGTGACGGGCATCACCACGGCGGGCGGTGGGCTGTTTGGGCGCTGGCAGGGGCTCGACTGGCTGTTTGGGCTGAACCTGATTCGGCTGCTTACCGACTGCGGGCTGCCCATCACGGCGGTGGGCAACAACATGCTGGTGACGCGGGTAGCCTACGAATCTATTGGCGGCTACGAGGCGCTGGCCTTCAGCGTTACCGAAGACGTCCAGCTCTTTACCCAGATAGTAGCCCAGGGCTGGCACTACCGCAACCTCATTGACGCCCAAACTCTAGGAATTTCGGTGCCGCAGCCTACGGTGCGCCACTTGCTGCACCAGCGCAAGCGCTGGATGCGGGGCGCGGTCCGCTTACCCTGGCAGTTGGCGCTGCTGTTTAGCTCCTACGGCGCGTTCTACACAGTGCTTGGCTGGCCCGGGCTCCTGCCACTGCCAACTATTGGGGCGCTGCTGGCGGGCAAGGTGCTGTGCCAAACCTGCTTTCTGGCCATCACCCTGCGGCAGGCCGGGCACCGCGAGCACCTGGGCGTGTTGCTCCTCTACGAAGGCTACCTGCTGGCCATGTCGCTGGCGGTGCTGGCCTACACCATATGGCCCAACGGTATTCAGTGGAAAGGACGCCGCTACCGCTGGGCCGAAGGCTAACGCATTGCGGGGCGGCTTAGCGCGGTTCCTGAGCCAGGGCATGGCCAGGCAGTAGCACAGGCTTTTAGTCCGCGGGTTGCTGAGCCTGCTTCCCGCGCGGACTGAAAGTTCGCGCTACGGTACCGCGACTGCGAAACCGCGCCAGCTTTGCTATCGCTATCGGCTATTTACTAGCAAGTTAGGGGCATACTACTGGCACGTAGCGCCCCGGGCGGCATGACCAGCGGCGGCCCGGGTGCCGCCTAAGACAGTGCGTATCGGCAGCGGCCCACGGTGGCCGGCCCAGCGCCGGCACGCCCGGCCCGGGCGGCCCGGCAAAGAGAAAAAGTACGGAGGTGAAATACCGATTTGCCCAGCTCCTAAACCCGTACTAATCCGTGAGCTATTAGGCTGAGCCGACCGTTTACTAAACTGTCCTTCCTTCGCTAGCGCGACATGCTGCCGCTGCTGGCTTCCTGCTACCTGCCGTCGTGAAATCTCAACGCGCCTACGGTAGCAGGTCCTTGAGCAGCCCAGCGCTAGTGGCGTTTTTCTCCCCTTTCCCACTTGTTTTATGCGTACCATACCAATCGATATGCCAAACCAGGCCACTAGTGCTTCGTTCACCCCAGTTGACCTGGACAGTGTAGAAGCCATTGACTTCATGCGGGTGCTAGCCCAGCAGCCGCAGTCGGCAGCGCCCCACCTCATCATTGATTGCAGCCGCTTGAAGTGCCTGCGCAACCTGGGCGTCAGCTACGTAGTCTCGCAGCTGCTGGTATTTCACCAAAGCGGGGCCCGCGTATTTTTGCGCAACGTGCAGCCGGCACTCCAGCGCTGCCTGCACTTACTACGGCTAGATGCCTTGTTTCCCATAATTTAAGCAGCAGGGTGACTTTCGTAGCAAGCCCAGGTTAAAGGCCTAAGCCCTGGGAGTATTTACCTGGGAGATAGTCGCCAGCCCAAGGGAGTGCCTACTGTTGCAAACTGCACTTTCTTACTTTATGCCTCAAAACGATATCGCCCAGGCGCCTGGCTTACTGCCCGAAGTAGGTGAGTTCGCCGCCCTATTGCAGCAGCAGGGAGTATATGCGGCCTTAGAATACCTCAACCGCCGGACGCCGCACCGCTACACCGGCCTGTTTCGCTTTGCCGGGGACATGCTGCACAACGAAGCGCTCTTCGACCGCAACCAACCCGGCGTGCAGCAAGGGTTCGAGGCGCCCCTGGCCACGACCTATTGTGCGCTGGTAGGCATCCAGCAGGTGCCGCTGTACATCACCGATGCTACCCAGGACCCGCACGTCCAGGGGTTGGTGCAGTCCCCCACTATTTCTTACTGCGGGGTGCTCATCCGCGATGCGCAGGGGCGCCCCTACGGCACGCTCTGCCACTACGATTTGCAGCGCTGCCAGGAGCGCACCACCGACGTGCCCCTGCTCGAAGCGGCCGCGGCCCTGTTCTACCAATACCTGCACCCAACGGAGGTTGTGAGCGCTGACCAAACCGCCCATTTTGGTGCTGCTGGCCTCGACTGATTCGAGCTACCCGACTGATGCGCCGATGCCGGATGACTCGCCCAGCAGCTAAGCGCAGCACTCGGTAGCAGCTACTTCTTTTCAACGGGGCCAGCGCCTAGCAAGGGGCGCTGGCCCCGTTGTTTTTTATGGGTGGGCCGCCGGCGCCGCGCGGCTGGGCGCCGTGAGCGCGCCGCGGCTGGCTGGGCTGTGCACCTCGGCTGCATGCTTGCAGAGCTCAGCGGCCGGTAAGCTTATAAAGGCTCTTTTAGCTAAGAAAGGCGATGCGCTCAAGTGAAGTTTTTTGCTTATTTTTTAGAATATTCTACTACCTTTGGCCAACCCGACATTGGTTGCAGCGGCTGGCATTGGGGCCAGCCCAACGGGAGTGAATAGTTAACTAATCTGGAAGTTATAGAGGCATTGGCGCTCGCCTGCGCTTAACCAGCTTAAACGTTTAAACTGCCTAGCCGCCGCCCGGGTCCTGTGAGCTAAAACAGGTGCCGACCGAGGAATCCACCCAACGTTTTAAAATTTAGTGGCAGATTATCCAGCGCCCCGCGCACTCAGGACGAAGCGGCAAAACCTAGCCTGGCTGCTGGCCAGCTGCTTTTGGGTGCTCCTACCGCTGGCTGGCTTGGCCCAAGCAACTCCGAAAAGCAACTACGTGGCCTTGCCGGCCGGCAGCGCCCCAGCTACGGTTGTGCAGAAAGCAGCCAACGTAACTCCTTCGGCGCGGCAGTTGCGCTGGCAGCAGCTGGAGCTGACTGGCTTTCTGCACTTTGGCATAAATACCTTCACCAATAAAGAATGGGGTGACGGTACGGAGAGCCCCGCCTTATTCAACCCCACGGCCCTCGATGCCCGGCAGTGGGTGCGGGCCTGCCAAGCGGGTGGCATCAAACAGGTAATTATTACTGCCAAGCACCACGACGGCTTCTGCTTGTGGCCTTCGGCTTACACCAAGCACTCGGTGCAGAGTAGCCCCTGGCAAGGCGGCAAAGGCGACGTGGTAAAAGAGGTGGCGGCGGCTTGCCGCGAGTATGGCGTGGGGTTTGGCGTGTACCTGTCGCCTTGGGATAGAAACTCCCCGTACTTTGGCGACTCGGCTAAGTATAACAACTACTTCGTCAACCAATTGACGGAGCTGCTCACGAACTACGGCCGGGTAGACGAAGTGTGGTTTGACGGGGCCAACGGCGAAGGGCCCACCGGCAAGCAGCAGGTCTACGATTTTAACCGCTGGTACGCGCTCATTCGCCGGCTTCAGCCTACCGCCGTCATTGCCGTGATGGGCCCCGACGTGCGCTGGGTCGGCACCGAGTCGGGCGCCGGGCGCGAAACGGAGTGGAGCGTAGTGCCGCTCGATGCGCAGCGGCAAGACAACGTGGCGGCCAATTCGCAGAAAGAGGCCGCTTTTGCGCCCAAAAACATGATGGGCGATGACCTGGGCAGCCGGGAAAAAATCAAGGATGCCCGCTCGCTGGTGTGGTATCCGGCCGAAATCGACGTGTCTATCCGGCCGGGCTGGTTTCATCATCCGGCCGAGGATAACCAGGTTAAAACTCCAGCGCAGCTCCTGGATATCTACAATAGCTCCGTGGGCCGCAACGGCGTGTTGCTGCTGAACATCCCGCCCGATAAAACCGGCCGGCTTAGCCCGCAGGATGTGGCCAGCCTGAAAGGTTGGCGGCAGGCCCTGACCAAGACCTACGCCACCAACTTACTCAAGGGCAGCCAGGTAAGCGGCGCTACTGCCGCTCAGGCCAACGCCTTGCTCGACACTAAGTACGGCACTTACTGGACTACCAGCGGCCACGACACGACGGCCACGCTTACTTTTTCGCTACCCGCCGCGCAGCTATTCGACGTGCTGCAAGTGCAGGAAAACATCATGGTGGGGCAGCGCATCGAGAAATTTGTGCTCGAATATAAAAGTGGCGCGGCGTGGAAAACGGTGGTGGCGGGCACCACGGTCGGCTACAAGCGCATCCTTAAGTTTGAGCCCCTGCGGGCGCAAGTGCTGCGGCTGCGCATTACCTCTTCGCGCCTCAACCCTACCCTTTCGGCCATCGGCCTGTATAAGCAGGCGGCCGGCGCGGCCTCCAACTAAGCAAGACGTTATTTTGAAGTAACACCCTATGGATATGAAGAAAGCTACCCTGGCGCTGGCCTTGCTGGCCACGGCCAGCTACGGGCCGGCGCGCGCCCAGCAACAGGGCATTCACCAGCAATCGACCGAGTACGAGGCGCCCACCGACCCGCTGGTGGTGCAAAAGCTGGAGAAGTGGCGCGACCAGAAGTTTGGGTTGATTCTGCACTGGGGTTTGTACGCCGTGCCGGGCATTATCGAGTCGTGGCAGATCTGCTCGGAAGACTGGATTGAGCGCGACAGCACCATTGCCTACGAAGACTACAAGAAGCGGTACTGGGACTACAGCAAGGTGTTTAACCCCGTGAATTTCAACCCCGAGCAGTGGGCGAGCGTGGCGAAAAAGGCGGGGATGCGCTACCTGGTTTTTACGACCAAGCACCACGACGGCTTCAACATGTTTGACACGAAGCAGACGGATTTTAAGATCAGCAACGGCCCGTTTAAGGACAACCCGCGGGCCGACGTGGCCAAGTACGTGTTCAATGCGTTTCGCCAGCAAGGCTTCATGATTGGGGCATATTTCTCGAAGCCCGACTGGCACTCGCAGGATTTCTGGTGGTCGAAATAC
>CAZERY010000075.1:0-13709 GCA_964514915.1 uncultured Hymenobacter sp. | reverse complement strand
TGGATTATTCGACAAGTTACTTATTATCAACCCCCTAAAATAGTAGGGTAGAGTGAGCTTGGACAACCCCTCAGTAAGCTTGGACTGCTTGTCAGTGAGCTTGGACGACCTCTCAGTAAGCTTGGACGGGCCCTCAGTAAGCTTGGACGGGCCCTCAGTAGCCTGGGACGAGAGGCAGGTAGGCAGCGTAAGCAGGTAAGTACGCTGCTCAGGAAGTAAGCGGGCAGCTGGCTGTAGCTTGGACTTTGTAGTCCGAGTGCGAGCGCAGCGAGCCGCTACAGTCGAACGAGCCAGATGCGAGATGCTCGCTTTGCTCGCGCTCGGACTACAAAGTCCAAGCTACTTGCTTAAGCCGCGCTAAGACTGGTAAACAGCCATTAAAAAGGCCATCATGCTCAGGAAAGAAGAGCATGACGGCCTTTTAGGGCAGTAAAAAGCGGGCGCTTACGCCTTGCCTTCGTGGAAGCTCACCAGGTCGTCGATGGGCGAGCGGATGATTTTGCCGACCTGCATGCCGTGGCTGTTCGCTACTTGCGTGAGCGCGTCGCGAAAATTATAAGCCACTGAGCCAATGCAGTTAAAGGAGTGCTCCTGGTAGTTGGGGTAGTGCAGCACGATGTTCTGGAAGAACGCCTCGAAGGCCTCCACCACGATTTGGCGGCAGTAGCTGACGTTGTTGTGGTCGTAGGCAAACTTGGCGAAGCTGGCCAGAAAGCGATTGGGCAGCGGCTGGTTGTAGAGGCGGTCGATGATGTCGTTGCGTGAGCCCAGCTGGTAAGCCTGGCGAAACTCTTCCTGGAGGCCGTCGGGGAGTAGGTTGCGCAGGTAGTCGCGCAGCAAGCGCTTGCCCAGGAAGGAGCCACTGCCTTCATCACCCAGGAAATACCCCAGCGAATCGACGTTGTAGGTGATAGTGGTGCCGTCGTAGATGCACGAATTGGTACCCGTGCCCAGAATGGCGGCAAAGCCAGCCTTGTGGCCCAGCAGGGCGCGGGCAGCGGCCAGCAAGTCTTCGGTTACTTCAATTTTGTTGGCCCCCGAAAACACGTGGCGCATGGCGGCGGCAATCACCTCGGCCTTGGCTGGGCTCGACACGCCGGCGCCGTAGAAGTAGATTTCGCGTACTGCGGCGCGGGGCAGCGTATCGGGTAAGTTTTTTTCCAGCGAAGCGATAATATCTTGGGTATTAACGAAATCGGGATTATAGCCTTCCGTGTTGAAGTAGACGCGCTGGCCCTCGTCGGAGAGTTGGCACCAGTTGGTTTTGGTCGAGCCGCCGTCGGCAATTAGAATCATGGTGGGAAACGCAAGGTGAAATGGGGGTGCTAAAATAGCGGCTGGTCACTGGCCGTGGGTTATTAGTTTTCATCATTTAAGAAAAAAAACAATGTCCTACGGCCAGCGGCCGGCAGCAGCAAAGCGGCAAGCTAGGTGTGCAGCGTCGATGGCAGCAGGTCAATCCAGCCGTCTTCGCTCACGACCACGGCCAGGCACGGATAGGGCGAAGAGCTGACGTAACGAACGGCCGAATTATAGCGCGCGCCGCGGCTCGAATCACCCTTTTCGGTGGCCTGGCCATCGAGAATTACGCCAATGGCATAGCACACGCCGCTCGGCTCGACCAGCACCGCCCCGTCGATAGATGAGGCCTGGCGCAGCACGGGGGCCGTCATGGGCCGGGGCACTACCCGGAAGCACTGGCGGCGCAGGCGCTCGGCCTCGGGCTTGGCGCCGGTGCTGATGCAGAGCATGGTGCCGTGGCTTTGGCCCGAAGCTTCGAGGGCCAGCTCCCAGAGGTAAGCAACGCCGTCGGGATTGACGTCGGGAAACACCTGGTGCACTACGCGGGCAAAATTATCTTCCTGCACTTTGCCCTGGGGCAAGCGTGGGGTATTGCTAACCACCCGCATGAGCGTATGGCCGCCGTGGCGCAGCTCCCAGCCGTAGTGGTTGGTAAACTGCACGGTGGCCAGCGGCTCGTACTGCGGCGAGGAGTTATCGACGGCGTAGCCCAGCCCAAATACGTGCGAGGCATCGGACACGAGGCCAGTGCGGCCTTCGGTAAGCTCAAGCAGCTTGCGGATGGAGCGGTGGTCGCGCAGGGGCACGGGCGTTTCGAGCGTGAGCACCGGCACGATGGCCGCGTGCTGGCGGCGGCCCAGCAGCATGGTGCCCTGGCCTTCGCCACCCTCGTGGCGCAGGGCAGCCACGCCGAGGCAGGCATCGTAGAGGCCGTGCATGTTGCCGGGCGAGATGCGCAGCATGAGGCGCCGGCCGGCGCCGCGCAGCACTTCGTTGTAGTCACGGTCGAGCACGGGCTGCTCGTTATCAGCGGTGTCGGCTTCGCGCAGGGCGCGGGTGCACTCGTGCAAAAACTCGATCACCGCCGCGTGGGGCAGCGACGCCGGCCAGTTCTGGCCCGATTTGCCGGGCAAGGTGTAGTAGGCGCCGTAGGCATCGGCGGCGAGCATTACCACCACCACTACCAGGTAGCCATTTAGGCTGAGGGGCGTGGAGCAGAAGGCCCGACGGTTTGCCTGGTGGCTAGCTACAATGGCCTGGAGCGTCTGGTCGGTGGCCCGCCACACCAGCTCGTACCAGTGCTGCTTTTCCATGCGGTCGTGGTCCTGCGGGTGCAGGTGGTACACGTTTTCGCGCGGGCCAACATTTTCCTCAAATGAGCTAGCCAGCTCCTTGATGCCCGCAAACTCGCTGGGCTGGTAGCGTAGGTTGGGGGGCTCAACTACTACACTCTGCGGGTCGTCGTGCTCGCGGCCGGAGGCGAGCCCCAGCAGGAAAACTTCGGGCCGCAAGTTGCGGTCGAGTAGATTGAAAATACCTTCGGCAAAGAGCTGAGCCGAAACGCGAAATAAGCTTTGGTGTTCCCACATAAGTCGTGGTCGGGGGCGATGGGGCGATGGCCGCCAGGGCCGGGAAGGCGGCCTGCGTACACCGCAGGCCACCTGGCTGCTTCTTTATACGGGAAAACCAGGAAGAAAGTAACATATTACGCACCAACCCGGTCAAGCTCACCGCAAAAACTTCGTATCTTCGGGCTACCAAGCCACTTTTCACGAGTACCTCAGCCGCTCAGCCTATGCTCTTCGTCGACATGCTTTTGGTGATGGTAGTGGCCATCTCCTTTATTCCGATCATGACGGGCTACTGCGCTGCTTCGCGGGGCCGCTCCTTTTGGCTGTGGTTTGCGCTGGGCTGGCTGCTGCCGATCGTGTCGTTTTTGCTGCTGTTTGCCCTCGTGGCCCGTGAGGAGCTGGACCCCGGCCGCCGTCTGCTCGGCGAAGCCCGCCAGATCCTGAAGGAAGCCGAAGCCGAGGCGATAAAAAATCAAAAGGAGACCAACTAACCCGGCGACAATCAGCGCGCTAGCCCAGCCAGGTAGCACCGTACGGCCCGGGCTACCCAGGCGCCGGTGCTGAAGCAGCCTTGCAGCAGGTAGCCGCCGGTAGGCGCTTCCCAAGCGAGCATTTCGCCGGCCACAAACGTGCCCGGCCGCTGGCGCAGCATCAGGTGCTCATCGACGGCCGCAAACGCCACGCCCCCTGCCGAGGAAATAGCTTCGGCCAGCGGCCGCAAACCAACCACCAGAATGGGCAACGCCGCGAGTGCCCCCGCCAAGCCAGGCGGCGGAGCAGGGCCGAGCAGCTCGCGCAGCAGTGTCGGCACGGGTGGTTTGAGCTGAAGGGTGGTGGCTAGCCCAGCGGCTAGCGTGGCTCCCGGCCGGCGGCGGGCCAGCCGTTGGGCTAGCTCAGCCGCCGTCAAGTCGGGCTTGAGGTGAAGGTGTAGTATGGCGGGCTGGCCGCTGGCCAGGGCCATGCGCAGCTGGGGCGTGAGCGCATACACAGGCGTACCCTCCAGGCCATACTCAGTCAGCATAATCTCGCCGCGCACCGATTGGCCGCCGCAGCTGAGGGCAATGTTTTTGAGTGGTGCGCGGCCCACTTTTTCCTTGAAAAACGCCGACCATGCTACCTCGGCGCCGCAGTTGCTCGGCGCGAAGGGCTGGCACGCCACCCCAATTTCGGCCAGCCGGGGCGCCCAGCGGCCGTCGGAGCCGGTCTGCGGCCAGCTAGCACCGCCCAGCGCCAGCACGGTGGCAGCGGGCTCCATGGTAAGCTCTTGGCTGGTAAGCTCGTTTAGGAAGCGCAGGCCGGTATTCCCCGCAAAGCCTAGCCAGCGGTGGCGGGTATGCAGCATCACCCCCAGCGTGGCTAGCCGGCGCAGCCAGGCGCGCAGCAAGTCGGCGGGCTTGTGCTGGGCCTCGGGGAAAACGCGCCCGCTGGTGCCCACAAACGTGCCAATGCCCAGGTCGGCGGCCCACTGGCGCAGGTCGGTAGGCGAAAAATGGGCTAGCAGCGGCGCCAGAAAATCGGCCGCCGGGCCGTAGCGGCCGGCAAAGGCGAGCGGCGCCTCGCCATTGGTGAGGTTGAAGCCGCCGTGGCCCGCCACCAAAAACTTGCGCCCTACCGTAGCCTTTTGCTCAAATACGTGCACCCGGTAGCCAGCCTCGGCCAGGCGCTGGGCGGCCAGCAAGCCGGCTGGGCCGCCGCCCACCACCGCCAGTAGCGCGCCCGTTGGCGCGGTAGAAGAGGTAGAAATAGGCATTAGTATAAAGTAAGCTAAGTAGGTATAGAGCCGGCAGCCAGCTACTTGGCGGCCTTATTTCTGAGTTGGAGCAATCAAAAAGTTGTCCGTCATGCTGTGCCCGTCGAAGCATCTTTACCACGTTGTTCGGGCATCGGTCAACGAAGCGGTAGAGATGCTTCGCTAGGCTCAGCATGACGGACGATTTCATCAAGAGTACTTGAGCAGGCAGCGAGCCCCCGCAGCAAAGTTCGCGCTTTTACACTTGGCCTTCCTCAATAAGCTCGCGGCGGTAGCGGGCCAGGATGGCCGACTTGCTGATAAAGCCCAGGTACTGGCCCTCGGCGTCGCACACGGGTAGTAGCTGGCTGTTGGTGCGCTCCAGCACCTCTAGCGTGCGCTCGACGCTGTCGGCCACGGCAATGGTAGCGGGGGCGGGTTGCATGAGCTCGCGCACTTTGGTGGTGGTGTAGTGCGCATCGTCGAAGAGGGCATCGCGCACCATGTCGAGGTCGATGATGCCGCGCAGCAGGCCAGTTTTGCTAACTACCGGAAATACGTTGCGGTGGGCGTGGCGAAACACCTCCACCAGCTCACCGAGCGTGGTGCCGGGGCGCAGCACCACAAAGTCGGTATCGAGCAAGCGGTGGGCGTCGAGGCGAGCCAGCAGGTCGCGGTCGCGGTTGGCGTACACATCTACGCCCTTCAGCGTGAGCTTGCGGGTGTAAACGGAGTAGGGCTCGAAGTGCTTGGTGAGCAGATAAGAAAGGCTCGTGACGAACATCAGGGGCACAAACAGCGCGTAGCCACCCGTGATCTCAGCAATCAAAAACATGGCTGTGAGCGGCGCGTGCACCACGCCCGCCAGCACGCCCGCCATGCCCAGCACCACAAAGTGCACCTCCGGCACGGCCACCAGCCCGGTAAGATTGACGAGCCGCGCAAACAGAAACCCCGCCAGCGCCCCCGCCACCAGCGACGAGCCAAACATGCCGCCGTTGCCGCCCGCCCCCACCGTCACGCTGGTGGCGATCACCTTGGTCATCATCGTGAAGAAGACCAGCGCCAGTAGCAGCCACACGTTGTCGTCACCATACACCGAAAACAGGCTGCCGTCGGTCAGGTCCTGGGCGCGGCCGGCTAGCAGCTTCTCCACTACCGTGGTGTAGCCCTCGCCGTAGAGCGGTGGAAACAGGAAAATGAGTAGCCCAAGCGCAGCTCCGCCAATCAGCACCTTCTGCCAGCGCAGGCCGGGCCAGCGCTCCACAAAGTGGTCGAACCAGTGGTAGGTGCGAATCATGTACACCGAAAGCAGGGCCGTAATCAGCCCCAGCAACAGATAAAACGGCACCGTATGAAGCACCCACGACGTGGTGATGAGGGCAAACGGCTGGCCCGCGTACAGGGCCTTCGACACCACCGTGGCGGTGGCCGAGGAAATCAGCAGCGGAATAAAATACTGCGCCGGCAGCTCCAGCAAGATGGCTTCGACCGCAAATAGCACGCCCGCAATGGGCGCGTTGAAGATGGCCGCCACGCCGGCCGCTGCGCCGCAGCCCGTGAGCAGGCGCCGCCGCCGCCGGCCCGCCCGCAGCACCCGCGCCGCATTGGAGCCGATGGCCGCGCCCGTTACCGAAATGGGCGCCTCCGTGCCCGCCGAGCCGCCAAATGAGACCGTCAGAAACGCCGTGATGAGCTGCGAGTAGAGCTTGGAGCGCGGCACGATGGCGTTTTCGCGGGCCGCGTTGTAGATAATTGGGCCGATGCCCCGGCCCAAGTTGCCGCCCAGCAAATACTTCGTCACCAGCGCCGTAAGCGTGATGCCGATGATGGGATAAAGCGAGAGCGCAAATACCCGGTTGGGCTCCGTCACGGCCGAGGCAAGCTGCTGCTGCTGCCAGTGCACGGCCGTTTTGAGCACCACCGCCGCCAGCCCTGCCAGCAAGCCCACCAAGATGGCTAGCCACACCACATATACCCGCTCGCTGACGTGGCGCAGCCGCCACAGCAGCAGCGGATTTAGCAGGCGGTAAATGCGTTTTTTGTGCATAGCGGAAAGTCAGAAACGGCCACCGACTAAGATAAAGACGCAGTCTATCACCGCATTGTTCTAGAGCGTGTGGACACCTGTCATTTTAGCCAACACATGATGCAGGCGAGTTCGACCACGGCCAGATACGAGGAGGCCGTTTTGTCATAGCGAGTGGCGACGGCTCGGTTTTGCTTGATTTTGAGGAAGAACCGCTCGACTTTATTGCGGTCCCGATACAGGTTTTCATCGATTTCCCGCCCTTCGCAGCGGTTCTTTTTGGCCGGCACCACGGCCTCGGCGCCAGCCTCCTCAATACGGGCCAGCACGGCGTTGGTGTCGTAGCCTTTATCGCCTACCACCGCCTTGACGTCCGTCGGCAGGGCGTCGGCTATTTGGTCAAAATGTTGACAATCTGCTTCTTGTCCGCCCGACAAATGCACATGTACGGGGTTGCCCAGCGCGTCCACCGCCGCGTGTACCTTCGTCGTCAGCCCGCTACGGCTGCGGCCGAGCGCTTCGGCCTCGGCGCTGCTTTTTTTTGGCCGGCTGCCTGCGGGTGCGCCTTGACGGCGGTGGAATCCACCAGTACCCACTCCCAATCCGGCTCCTGGATGGCGCGAAACAGTCGATGCCAGACTTTTTTGCGGGCCCAGCGGGCGAAGCGGCGGGCCACCGAATTCCACTTGCCCAGGCGTTCGGGTAGGTCGCGCCAGGGAATGCCGGTGCGGATGCGCCAGAGTACGGCATTGATAAACAGTTGATTCTCTTCGCTGGCTCCGCCCTGCTTGCGACAGTGGGCATCCAGCAAGGGCCCTAAAACGGCCCACTCGCGGGCGCTTAACTCGTGACGACGCATGAACCAAAATTACCACGGCTGTCCACACGCTCTAGTAAGAGGCCAGTTTACCAGCATTCAACCTGTTGCAAAAACCTTACCGGGCGCAAATTCCCCGGTAGGGGCAGTACTCGCATTTGGCCAGGTCGTCGGTCTTGCGGATGGGCTCGGCGGGGTCGAGCATCCGCCGGGCCAGGCGCGCCACTAGCCCCGCGCTCGCCCGGAGGAAGTCGGGCTCGCCGGTGCCTTCGGTAATGAAATCGAGCGGCGCCGACAGTAGGCCATCGTCGATCTTGCGCATCGATAAGATGGCCGCTTCCGAGCCGGGCGGCGCGGGGTGCAGCAGGTCGCTTTCGAGCATAAAGCGGTAGAGCCAGAGTTGACGCACCTTGTCGGCCCCGCTACTCGACTCGCTGAGCAAGCGCTCTACAGTGTCGGCGGTGCTCAGAGGCTTTTGGGTGCCGCGCAGGTTGAGCTCACGCTTCTCGACGAGGCCGGTTTTGTAGTCCACCACCCGGCGGCGGCCGTCGGGTAGCGCGTCGATGCGGTCGGCCCGGCCGCGTAGGCGCATCGCCAGCGGCGTTGCCTCGCCGGGCAAATCCACAAAAACAGTGACTACTAAGTCAGTTTCCTGGGCCAGGATGCGCAGCGGCAGCACGCCCGGCTGGCCCGGCAGGCTTTCCAAGTACTTGCGAATGAGGCGCACGGCCACCTGGCCCAGCACGTGGTTGAGGCCATCGTCGGGCCTGGCCTGGCGGTCGGCTTCCTCCTGGCGCAGCTGGTGGCGCACCTCGGCGGGCACCCTTTTTAGAATCTCGGGCAAGTCGGTGGCGGTTAGGTCGCGCTTTTCCAACTCAAAAGGCTTGAGCAGCATTTCGAGCGCGTCGTGTACTACCGTGCCGAAGCCGTCGGCGCCCAGCGCTTCTTCCACTTCCTCATTTTCCTGAAAGCGGGCCAGCCGGGAGAAGTAGAACTTGAGCGAGCAAGAAAGGTACTCGTTGAGCGCCGACGGCGAGAGGCCGCGCTCCAGCACGCCGCGCAGGGCAGCGAGCATGAGGTCGTCCTTGGCGAGCACCAGGTCGCCGAGCAGTTCACCCGCCGCCGGGGGCGCCGGGCGAGCCTCGGCGGGCACTTCTACTACCTTATCTTCCAGCACTAAAGCCGGATTTTGCGCGGCCAGGTCGAATTCCAGCTGCCGCAAAAAGCGGCTCCGCTCGCCGGTGCGCACGCCCTCGGCGCCGGGCAGCACGTGCACCAGATCGACGCGGCCGGCGCGCTGGAGCAGCCGCCAGAAGTTGTAGGCCGCGTTGGCCTCCGCATCGGCGTAGGTGGGCAGCTTAAACTCGGCCAGCACGTCGTAGGGAAACAGCGAGTTCTGGCGCTTGGGGGCGGGCAGCGTGTTCTCGTTGCAGCTGAGGATGATGACGTGGTCGAAGTCGAGCGCCCGGGTTTCGAGCAGGCCCATGATCTGCACCTGGGCCAGCGGCTCGCCCGCGAAGGGCAGGCGCGTGCGCCGCATTTGGTCGTACAAAAAGCGCCGGAACGAGCGCACGCTCAGGCGCTGCTGGCGGCAGTCGAAGGCCGTGGCGAGCTGCCGCACCAGCGTATAAAACAGGTACAAATACTCGGCCTCGATGGCGGCGTGCTCGTGCGCATACACCTGCTTGAGCAAGTCGATAAGCGTGTAGCAAGCCTTAATGATGTCGTTGCAGTTGTCCCAGGCTTGAAACAGCGCCTCGACGAGCGGGTGGCCGTGGCCCAGCTTTAGCAGCTCGGTGGCGGGCAGCAGCACCAGATGCTGGCGCACGATTTCGCGGCAAATGCCGTCGAGCAGGTGGTGGTACTGCGGCTCGCTGGCCTGCGCGTCGAGGTACTGCTGGTAGCGCCGCAAAAAAGGGTGCGCCAGCAGCTTGGTCACCGCCAGGTGGTGGTACTTGGGCACGCCGTAGTCGCGGCCCGGCTCGCCCTCCCGAATGCCGGTCAGGTGCACCTCAAACAGCAAATCGACCAGGTTGAACAAGGCCGTGCTCTGGAAGCTCAGGCCCATGGTCACGTTGAAATCGGGCACCAGCTCGGCGGGCGGCAGGCCGTGCAGCACGGGCAGCAGCAGGGTTTCATCGGGCAGCACCACGGCCACCGTGGCGTCGGGGTTGAGCTGGCGCGCCTCGGCCAGCAGCTGGCCGGCCAGCTTGCCCTGCATGCTGGCATTGGCTACGCCCAGCAAGCGCAGGTGGTGGGCCCGGCCGCGCAGGTGCTCCTGGTAGGTAAAGTTGTCGCGCGGCAAGTTCCAGCGGCGCCAGTACTGGCGCAGGGCCTGCCCGGCGCGGTTGGGCGAGTCGTCTTCGAGGTAAAACGGGTCGCCGTCGAAGAAAATATCGGCTCGCCCCACCTTGCGCAGCAGCCCGATAAACGTTTCTTCGGCCCGGCTCAGTCCGCCCAGGCCCACGAAGATGTGGCGCGCCGGCAGCGGCTTTTTGGGGTCGGCCAGCTCGGCACGCAGGCCTTGTACGGCGCGGCGGTAAGCTAGCCCCGGGTAGGCGAGGTGGTCTTTTTTGAGCAGCGTCTTGAAACGCAGATACACCCGGTGCAGCTGCCCCCAAAAGCCGAAGTAGCGGTCGAGGCCGGTGGTTTTGCGCTCGGGGTCGAGCTGCCAGCGCTCCAGGGCCTTGGCCTCGGCCAGGTAGGCAAACACGCCCTTGGTGTCGGTCAGGTTTTGGTCGAGGTTCGAAAAGTCTTGCAGCAGCAGCCCGCCCCAGCCCACAAATTGGTCGAACTGCAAGTCGGGGTCAATCTCCCTAAAAATGTCGAATAGCAGCAGCTGCAACGCAATCGGCTCCTCGACTTGCACGCTGGCGCGCTCCACCAGGTAGTCTTCCATGGCCGCGATGCGCGGCGCCCACAGTGCCTGGCCGTCGGGGGTGGCGAGGGCCAGCTCGTTTTTCAAGTACACCACGGCGCGGCGCGTGGGCACTACCACCACGAGGTCGGCCAGGGCATCGTCGTTGTAGGTGGCCAGCAGCTCCTGGGCCACCTCGGCCAAGAACGAGCGGGAAGAAGCGGGTGCCGCCAGCGGCGCGGCCAGAAGAGGGGAGGGCAGCATACTACTCAAAGATACGGCCCTGAGTAAGCGTCCCGGTATCGCAAGCGGACGCTCGGGTGGAGGCTAGCCGCGCGCTCAGCATCAACCCTGGCAGATCCCTCTTACGCGAGCAAAAACCAGCATAGCAATCACGGGTATTAGAAAGGCGCGGTAGCCCAGGCGCGGGCCTCCTCGATAGTAGCAAAAAACTGACTTGTGAGCTTGGTGTCAGGAATTACGTTGGCTATCAGCGCCGTAACCCCCATGCGGTTCATCGCATCCAGCGATTCGACGGCGGCAAGCCGCCGGCCTCCCAGTTCACTTAGCCCTTTAAAAACGAGGTTGCCGCTCCATTCCAAATCGATTGGCCGCAAGGCGCGCAGCAGGCGATTATCAGCGATTAGCGCCAAGGCATTGTGCTGGTGAGCTAAGCGCATAAGCTCCGCTATCGAGGCGCGATAGTCTGCGCTAGGTATGAAGTTTAGCCATTGAAGCTCAAGCGTCTTATGGGTAGTGGCGTGTAAAAAAATGCGTAGATACTGCGTACTAAAAAGTATTTCCATTGGTGCAGGAGGCAGGCGGGTGTTAGGCGAACGATTGTAGCTGGTACGCGGCAGCGTAGTGAGTAATTAGCAGCTGGTTGAAGCGCGACAGCTGCCATATAATCTTATCTGGCTTGCAGCTCTTGTTGAGCGCCAGCTTTAGCTTCTTCCAGCGAGGAGTAGTAAGAAATCCCTAATTCGGCCACCTTGTTTGACGTTTGTTGCACGTAGCGCTGCGTCGCAATCTTGCCAAAAATACTTTCGGCTAGCACCACATGCACGACGCGCAGACCCGCTGCGAGCGCCCGCGGATTGAAGTCATCCTGTAGCCAGCGTTGTGCTTCTTCGGGGATGGCGCCCATATGTCGTACGTCACCTATCCAGCTCCACGGGTGGCTTGGGGCAAAGTGCTGCTCAAAGTATTGCAGCGCTGCCCCTTGTAAGGCAATAAATTCTGTCTTATTGGCAAAGCCGTGCCATTGGGTAATAACGCACGGCACCGAATCGTCGGCCAGCGCGGTGCCATAGGGGGTAGCTAAAATAATCTGTTCGCTCATGGCGGGTAAGCTATCGTATAATTCAGGTGCTGTAGGTGGAGGCTGTATACGTGAGGTAGCAAATAAAGCCATTGGCTGCCAAGGCATCCATCTCCAAAAGGTCAGCTTTGCACACCGGCAAGGCGCCGGATTGAACCTGGCGCGGTTTCGCAGTTGGTGCGCTAGCGCGGTTTCGAAGTCAATGTACGGCCCGGCAGTGGCGCGGACTTTCAGTCCGCCAGGGCAGCAGGCCTAGCAACTCGCGGACTGAAAGTCCGCGCTACTGGACCGCGATTCCGCAACTGCGCTAGGCGGCCGGGGTAGGTGGCCCCGCTACCACTAGCAGCAGGGCATCTTCGGTGGCGGGCAGCAGACAGTGGTAGCACGTTCGGCCCCGGTAGTAGTAATCGGTGAGGCCCAGCTTATTGAGGCGCACCGCCGTGCGGGCGGCCATGCGTGGGCCGTGGCCTGCGACCTGGCCCAGCTGGCTCGTGTCGCATTCGGGGGCTTCCATCAGGGCCAGCAGCATGCGCGCCAGGCACCGCTGGCCGCGCGGGTCGCGCAGGTGTAGGTAGCGTGCAGCCACGCCCGTAGCCGCGCTTCTACGGCGGCGGGCTCCTGGCTTAGCACTACGGGCGGTGGGTTGTCGCGCTCGGCTACGCGCTGGGAAAAGCGCGCCGCGAGGCTGTCGGGAAAAAGTCTGTCATAAATAAGTAGAAAGCGGTCTTAGTTTAAGCAAAAAAGTGTCTAAACTGCTAAGCTGTCGGGCTAAGAGGCTATCCGAATAGGGTAAAAGTAATTGTATCTTTGGGGTATGGCAACGAGTCAAGAATTCCGAATTTCGGATACGCTGTGGGAACAGCTTTCGGCGCAGCTGCCCCAGCACACGCCGAAGGCGCACCCCTTGGTCTGCCACCGCGGACGCGTACCGGAGCGCCAGGTGCTCGACGGTATTTTCTTCGTGTTGCGCACGGGCTGCCACTGGAAAGCGCTGAGTACCACCGGTATTTGCTCGGGCTCCACGGCCCACGCCCGCTTTCAGGAGTGGGTCCAGGCCGGCGTCTTCGCCAAGCTTTGGGACGTGGCCCTGCAAGACTACGAAGACTTGATAGGACTTGATTTCGAGTGGATGGCCCTCGACGGTTCGCTGCACAAAGCGCCGTTGGGTGGAAAAAAAACCGGTCCCACCCCCACGGACCGCGGCAAAGGCGGCGTCAAGCGCAGCCTCTTGACCGAGGCGCAGGGCATCCCGGTGGGGCTGGTGCTGGAGGGGGCTAATCGGCATGACATGAAGCTGACAGAAAGCATCTTACAGAGTTTGCCCCCGGCTGCTGAAGCGGCTCGGCAGGCACAGGTAGCTGCCGGTTCTGAGCTAGGCTTATGCTTGGACGCAGGCTACGACTATGCCCAGGTACGCGCTGTCGTGAGCGCCTTCGGCTACACGGCCCACATCCGGCCGCGCGGCGAAGAAGCCCAGGCGAAGAAAGCGGGGCACAAAGCCCGCCGCTGGGTCGTGGAGCGTACCCACTCCTGGCTCAATCGCTTCCGGCACCTGCTCATTCGCTGGGCCAAAAAGCCCGAAAACTACCTGGCCATGCTCCATTTTGCCTGCGCCCGAATCACGTGGTACAATTGTCTTTTTGGGTGATGACGATTCCCTATTCGGATAGCCTCTAAGTAGCTAGTAACACCGACCTACTTTATTTGAACGCTGACCAGCTTGGTAGAAACACGGCCCTATTTGCTTCAAAAACTGCCCAACTTACCTCAAAAACTGTCCAATTTAGGCCTGGGCCGGTCCAATTTAGGTCGATTTCCAGTTAAGCCAACGATCGTTTTGCTGGGGGGCAGCGCCGCCCGCGCCCTCGTGGTAACTTCACGGCCCTAACTGGTTTGCTTGTTATGCCTCTTTCCTTACGTGCCACCATCCGCTTCAGCCTAGCACTGCTACTTGCTCATTGCTCCCTGCTAACTGCTCACGTCCAAGCCCCCAAAACCTACACCTCGTCCGACATCCTGCTGGGCCTGAAAAAGCTCGACGTGGTGGGCTCGGTGATGTACATCGCCGCCCACCCCGACGACG
>CAZERY010000074.1:0-13751 GCA_964514915.1 uncultured Hymenobacter sp. | reverse complement strand
CTGCCACCAGCGCTCGGGGCGCTGCTCGGCCCAGCCGGGCTGGGGCACGGCCATTGCCATCTCGGTGCTGGGCGAGGTGGCGGCGGCCACGCAGCGCCCGGTGGCGATGTCGAGCAGGGAGGCTTTGATGGAGGAGCTACCGATGTCGTAGCCAAGGAGGTATTTCATGAATCTGATCTGTAAGCTGTTAGCTATTGGCTGCTAGCTGTTGGATAAACAAGAACGTCAGGCTATTGGACTTGTTTTTCAAGGGTCATTTGACTATCAACACCGCCGAGGCAGGCTTGGGAGCGCCCAGCGCCAGGCTGCGGGCCGAGGGCAGCGAGCCACCCACCCACACCGTAACGGGCCCGCTCGGGGTAAACGCGTTACCGTCCTTGTTGATCAAAGCCAGCTGGGCAGGCGTGAGCACAAACTTAACCTGCGTGCTAGCTCCCGGCGGCAGCGTGACGCGCCGGAAATTCTTGAGGGCGAACAGCGGCGTCTGGGCGCTAGCCTTGGGCGAGTGCGTGAGATAAAGCTGCACCACTTCGTCGGCCACCACGGGCCCCGAGTTGGTAACGGTAGCCATAACCTCGGCCGACTCATTTTTGCCAATTTTGGCCTTGGTCAGCTTCAGGTTGGAATAAGCAAATTTGCCGTAGCTCAAGCCGTAGCCGAAGGGGTACATCGGCTCGGCGGCGAGGTAGCGGTAGGTACGGCCCGCCATGTGGTAGTCTTCGTAGGCCGGCAGCTGGGCCAGGCTCTGCGGGAAGGTGATGGGCAGCTTGCCCGAGGGCGAAGCTTTGCCAAACACCAGATCGGCCACGGCGTGCCCGCCTTCCTCGCCGGGGTACCAGGCCAGCAGCACGGCGTCGGCCAGCTCGTGCACCTCGGCCAGGTTCATGGGGCTACCACCCGTCACGACGGCGATAATGGGCGTTTTGCTGCCCTGGCGCAGCTTTTTGAGGAAGTCGATTTGGTTTGGGGGCAGGTTGTAGTCGAGGCGGTCGCCCGCGTGCGACGAGGCAATGGATTCGCCTTCCTCGCCTTCGAGCACGCCCGTAATACCCAGTACCACGATGATGGCGTCGGTAGTTTTGGCCTCGCCGGTAGTCCAGTCGATGGGGTTGATGTTGGGCCGATCGAGCAACGCGCCTTGCTTGTACTCGATCTGGCTGCCGGGCTGCACCGCACTCACGAGGCCCTCCAGGATGGTCGTCAGCTGGCCATTCACGCCGTAGTAATTGCCGAGCAAGGCCTCCACGCTGGTAGCGTTGGGGCCGGTTACGAAGTACTTGCCCAGGTCAGATCGCAGGGGCAGCACGCCGTTATTTTTGAGCAGCACCATCGACTTCAGGGCTACTTCTTTGGCCAGCGCCCGGTGCTCGGCGCTGTTTACCACTGCGGGCCCCAGCCGGTCGTAGGGCGTCGCGTTTTGGGGGTCAAATAAACCCAGCTTGAAGCGCGTGCGCAGCAAGATGGCCAGCGCGCTATCTACCTGGCTTTCCTTTAGCAAGCCCTGGCGCACGGCGTCGGGCAGCTTGGTATAGGTATCGCCGCAGTTGAGGTCGACGCCGCGCTGGAGGGCGAGCGCGGCGGCCTCAGTCTTAGTCTTCACCGTTTTGTGGCCTTGGTAGAGGTCGTCGAGGGCACCGCAGTCGCTCACCACGTGGCCGCGGAAGCCCCACTCCTTGCGCAGCACCTGGCTGAGCAAGAACTGGTTGCCGCAGCAAGGCTCGCCGTTGGTGCTGTTGTAGGCGCACATCACGGCTTCCACGTTGGCTTCCTGCACCAGGGCCTTGAAAGCGGGCAGGTAAGTTTCGCGCAGATCCTGGGGGCTGGCCTCGGCGTCGAACTCGTGGCGCAGGCGCTCGGGGCCGCTGTGCACGGCGTAGTGCTTGGCGCAGGCCGCCACTTTGAGGTACTGGGGGTTGTCGCCCTGCAAGCCCTTGACCAGCGCCACGCCCAGCCGGCTGGTTAGGGTAGGGTCTTCGCCGTACGTCTCCTGACCCCGGCCCCAGCGCGGGTCGCGAAAAATGTTGATGTTGGGCGTCCAGAAGGTGAGGCCGCCGTACTTCACGTAGTGGTTTTTGGCAATGGCGGCGTTATACACGGCCCGCGCCTCGTCCGAAATGGCCGTGCCTTCGCGCGAGGCCAGGCTCTCGTCAAACGTAGCGCCCAGCCCAATGGGCTCGGGAAACACCGTGGCCGGGGCCGAGCGGCCCACACCGTGCAGGGCCTCGTTCCACCAACTGTAGGCCGGGATGCCCAGGCGCGGAATAGCTGGGCTCTGATCGAGCATCTGCCCAGCTTTCTCTTCCAGGGAAAGCTGGGCAATGAGGTCGTTGACGCGCACGCGCAAGGGCTGGGCCGGGTCGCGAAATACGGGCGAGCTTTGCCCGTGGACCGTTAGGCTGAGGGCGAGCAGCGCGGCGCCGGGCAGCAGGTGAGCTAGTTTAAAAGTCATTGGTGCGAAAGGTAGAAGCCGGCAGGTCTTCTCTGTTGTAAAGGTTAGCGCTTTCGGGGTTATCGGCCCCACAACGGTAGCTTGTTTTGGCTGACCGCTTTCTGGAACAAATGGCCCCAAAAGAGGATTTACAACCACGCACCTGCGTAGTAACGAGCGAATTAATTACCCGGCAGTCATCGTTAGAAGGCTAGAGTAAGTTGCTGGCTGCGAAGGCGTAAGGCTTTTCAGAACCCAGCCGTACTAAAGGGCCGGCGTGAGGAAGAGTAGTTTTGCAATAGCTAGCTATCCTTGGCTACGCGGGACCAGCCGGCTACCGGCCAGCTTTTTGCTGCTGCTTCCCTCGTATTGCTCCTATCGCTATCTCTTTTATGAAGTTTTATTTTTTGCTGCTGCTGGCCTTGGCTACCGCGCCGGCCCTGGCCCAAAAACCCGTTAAGCTTACTTATCCTGCCGACGACCCCAAGCACGTGTACGACGCCGTGGAGCAGCCGGCCGTGCCCAAGGGTGGCCCCGACGCCTATGCCGACTACCTGGCTAACAACCAGCGCTACCCCACCGCCGCCATGCAGGCCAAGCAGGAAGGCACCGTGCTGGTGACCTTCGTAGTGGAGCGCAGCGGCACCGTAGGCGAAGTGGAAGTACCCCAGCCCATAGCCCCGCTGCTCGATGCCGAGGCCATTCGCGTTATTAAAGCTGGCCCTAAGTGGACGCCGGCCCACCACCGGGGCCAGTTGGTGCGTCAGCGCGTGACGATACCCGTGAGCTTTGTGCTAGCCGAGGGCTCGGGCGAAACGGTGGAGGTGCCCGCTCCCACTAGCGCCCCGGCTGGCAAGCCGCTGCCCCCCGGCGCCGTGGCCGCTGCGCCCGGCACCACTTCGGTAGTGGGCACTACGGCGAGCGGCACCAACATTATCCGGCCCGAAAAATCAGCCCAGCCAGTGGGCGGCAATGTGGCGTTTTTTACTTGGATGGCGGCCAACCAGAAGTACCCCGACCTGGCCCGCAAGCGCCACATTCAGGGCAAAGTGCAGGTCGAGTTTATCGTGCAGCCCGATGGCTCGCTCACCGACATGCGCGTGGTGCAGAAGCACGGCTCGGGACTCGATGAGGAGGCCATGCGCCTCATCAAAGCAGCCCCCAAGTGGGAGCCGGCCCTGTACCAGGGCAAGCCAATAAAGCAAAAGATGGCCTTGCCGGTTCTATTCCAGCTTTAGTCTCGTTTAGGCTTCGCATTCTATGCTCTCCGTCCTTGCCCCCACCGGTTCCTCCACCATCTGGCCGCACCAAGTGCGCTACCGCCAAGAAGCCCAGGCTACGGCCCAGGCGCTGTTCGACGCGCTTGATGATGACTTGCAGCCGCAGGTGCTGGTATTGGCCCTGCCCTACAATGCGACGAGTGACCTGCCACTCGTGCTGGAGCCTGCCCAGACCGATTTGCCCCTGGCACCCTTTACCGACGCCGTGGCCCGGGGCCGCACCAAGCATCTGCTCAACGACCATGCCTATGAAGTGGCCTTGCTCGGGGAGGGTATGAGCCAGGAAATGCTCAGCCTTCGCTTCGAAGCGCGTGGGGTGCGCGCCGCAGTGCAGGAGACGTTGGCCGAGCTAGATGCTGATGGCTTGCACCAGCATTTTTCGTCGTGGCCGGTACGGGTGGGGGGGTACCTAGTCTTGACGATAGTGCGCCTGGAGCGTAAGCCGCTGAAGGCCTACCCTTCACTGCGGCCCAACCGCTACTACACCAATGGCCGGCCGCTGGCCAGCTCCCTGGTTGAGGGCGCGCTGTTTCGGTTTAATGAGGAGTGCGTCAAATCACTGAGTGAGCCGGAGCCGGGCGCGGGCCTGCTTTTCCGCCCCCGCGAAACCGACGAGCTGCTGCGCGCCGCCGGTAAAAGTCTGCTCGACACACCCGCCCAGGCCCTGGGGGCCGACCCTACCGTGGCGGTACTATTTTACACGATCAACACCATTTCGAGCCTGCGCTACGAGGGCGGCGCCGGCGTGGGCCGCTTGCTACTGGCCCGGCGCGGCCACCCCAACCTGGAGGAGGTTTTTGCGCTCACCTGCCCCACCGAGCTGAGCGACTACCGCGCCGTGCGTAAGCTGCTCGAAATGGCAAGCGCCGACGTGCACCTGCTCGCCGATGGCGAAAAAGTGTACGCCCTGGGCCGCCAGGTAGGCCACTACGATGCTAGCCGGGAAGACCTGTTCGTCATCCACTTCGTGACGCACTACACTTGGGAGTTTGAGCACGCCGGGCAGGTACTGCTGCGCGCGCGCTACGGCCTGCCCATGCTGCCGCGCCCCCGCCTCAACCGGGCGCGCTTCAAGCGCGACCTCAAGCGCACCTTCGATATGATCAACCCCGAGAAGGGCCGCCGCCTCTGGGATGTCGTCATTGAGGCTAGCAAGCAGCCTAAGGGTACCTTGCTGGTTATCACTACTGAAGCGCTGGCCGAAGCCGACCGCCTCAAATTGCAATGCACGCTCATCGAGCCGGTGCCGATCACGCCGCTCATCACCCAGCTTATCACGGCCATCGACGGCGCGATACTGCTCGACCCGGAAGGCTACTGCTATTCCATCGGCGTGATTTTGGATGGCAAGGCTAGCGGACACGGCACCAGCACTCGCGGCGCCCGTTACAACTCGGCTGTGCGCTACGTCGAGAGCTCGCCTTATCCCTGCCTGGTGGTGGTAGTGAGCGAAGACGGCATGGTAGACGTGCTCACTAAAGAAAACCTGATCGAAAGTCGTCAGTAGCCGCGGTGAAATGCTTCTTAAAGCTGCATCGGCCGGGTAAGTTTGGGCTTGCCCAAGGCTACTTGCTAAAGCGCACTGTGCCGTAGCGCACCTTGATATTGACATTGCCGGCCCCGCGCGCGGGCATCCGGCGGCCGTACACGCCCATTACATCGGCGATACCATCGGCTTTGCCGCCTTCCGATAGCACGCGCACCTGCTTCTTATCGACTAGCAGCTGGCCTTGCTCAGTACTCACGTCAAAGCGAAAGCTGGGCGTAGCTTCGGCAAAACCCAACCGGATGGTGCTGTAGCCACCGTCAAGCGTCACTTGCCGAAAATTGGCGCCCATGTCGCGCACCTCAAAGTCGGGGCAGTAGCGCACGGTCATATCGAGGCCATCACTCAGTTTATCCACACTAAAGCGTGAATAACCCGATGAGCCGCGCAACGTGTGCACCGTACCCAGGGCCACATCACCGTATTTGCTCTGCACCGTAAGGTCGTGCACCGTGCCTATATCCACATTTGAGTAGTTGGTGCGTAGTTCAATCTGCTCGCCGGCGTCGAGGCGCAGGCGAGCGTAGTCGGCCTCCAGGCTCGCCTGCTTGGCGTAGGGTAACGTAGCGTCGCCGTTGGCAATGTGCACGCTGTTTTGCGTACCGTTGAGGCGGGCCGTGTGCAAGGCACCATAGTTGACGGTAAGTTGGGCGGGGCCCTGCCAATCGCTAGCCACCGTTACATCGACAAAAGAGGTCGTGAGGCGCAGCGCCGAGGTGCTGGGTAGCCATACGGTATAATTGACCTCGTAGCGGCAACCGGCGCCGCTGCATTTGCCTTTCAGCCCCGGCCCAAACTGGGAGGCCACGGCTACGCCGCTCGTGCGAGCATCGTAGTCGAGCCACTGCACACTCAGGCCGTCGAGCAGCTGCGCGGCAGTGGCGGGCATTTCGGCGCGGGCGATCAGCTCGGCTTCGACTTTTATCTCGGGTTTATTCCAGGCATTTATTCGCACGTGCCCATAGCGCGTGTCGAGCGTAAAAGGCTGCCCCGCCTTCGCCACCCGAAAGCTGCGGCTAAAACGACGGCGCTGCTCAATGGGTGGGGTAGTTTCGGGCTGCGGCTGGGTAGCAGGCTGGCTGGTCCCGCCCTGGCTGTCCTGGCCGCCCTGACTCCCTCCCGCACCGGGGGCGATGTAGTAGGTGACAGCCGGCCGATCGCCAGCCGGCTCGGACGCGGCCTGCGCGCGCGCTGGCAGGTTGCCTAGCAACCCGCTGCTCAGGCTCAGCACCACTACCCAAGCGTGGTTAATGCGCATTATGACGCACTACGTTATCGGCAATGCCGCGGCTGTCGGCCAGCACGTACTCGCTACCGGCGCTGCCACTCGCTAGCGCCGACTGATCGGCGCCGTGCAGCTCAAGCTGCCGGTCCAAAATGTCGAGGCGGATTTGCAGATTGCGGTTCATGGCCGTTAGCACTACCTCGGGCTGCGGGTGGTGCGGTAGCTCGCGCTTCAGTTGTTGGTAGCTCGAGTCGAGGCCCACCAGCTGCATCGCCCAGTCGGCGGCAGCATCGGGCGCTAGCTGGCCAAGCTGCGTCTTACGATCGGTGAGCTGGGCAATGTAGTAGCGCTCCATCCCGTGTACGGCGGTGTCGAGGCGGGCGTCCACGCCGGGGCCGCCTTGGCTAGCGGCCAGCACGTTAGCATCGGGTCCTAAATAGAGCGCCGCGTCGGTAGTAGCGCGGTGGGCGGCTTGGCTACTCTGGATGGCCACCGGTTGGCTGTGTTTCGACTTCCACATCTCCCCCAACCCAGCCGCCAGTATTAGCAAGGCCAGGGCCGCGGCCACGCCGTAGCGTTGCCAGCGGGGGCCTTGGGCTCGCCCTAGTGTGGGAATAAAGTCGGCCACTGGCATAGGTTCGGCCGGGATAGCCGTTGCAATACTCATTAAAGGCTGCTCGGCCTTGACAGGCGCATCGTAGTGCAGTTGTTTTTCTATAGCAGCCCACAGCTCGGGCCGTGGCTCGTGCAAGTCGAAGTCGGCTCGGTGCCGCTCCGCGTATTTCTCTAGTGAATAAGGATTAACAGGTTCCATAACAAAATAAGGCCCGCTACTGCCTAGTAAGTGACCAAAGCTAATACGGTTGCCCAGCTAGAAAAGCTGGCAGCAGGGGTGGGAAGAAATGAGAGAAAGAGTAAGTAACGGATAGGTAGCCGGCTAGCTCAGCCCACGCTCCAGGGCCAGCTCGCGCAGCCGCGTGCGGGCCCGGCTATATTGCGACTTAGAAGTTGACTCCGTAATGCCGAGAATACCCGCGATTTCGAGGTGGTCGTAGCCTTCTAGCAAATACAGTGACAATACCACGCGGTAGCCGTCGGGTAGCTCCTGAATGCAGCGCCGCAGCACGTCGGCCCGGTACTGCTGCTCGTCGGCATCCTCGGCGGCGTGGGGCGAGATGACGTCGGCCGGCGTGGCCTCGTGGTGAAAGTCTTCGAGCGGCACGAGCTGCAAGCGGCGCTGGCGCAGGCAGTTAATGCTTTTATTTACTACTATCCGCTTCAGCCAAGCCCCAAACGATGAGTCACCTTTATAGCCGCTAAGCTCTCGAAAGGCACTCAGAAACGATTCCTGAAGCACATCCTCCGCCTCGGCATAATCGCCCGTGATGCGCAGCGCCGCGTTAAACATTGCCTTCGAGTAGCGCCGGTATAGCTCGGCCTGGGCCTGGCGATCGTTGAGGCGGCACCGCTCTACCAGCGGGGCATTGATATCGATATACGCAACGGCTTCCATGGGCAGTTTTTCAGCTGGAGTAAGGCGCAAATGTCGGTGGCTTTCCGACTACTAGCTAACAGACAATAGCCGCCGGCGCTGGGTTGCACCGGCGGCTATATATTGACTCGGGCGGCGCTATCTATAGGGCAGTGCGCTGTTGTAAAAGCTGCACAATGAGGCCCGTCCAGCCGGTTTGGTGGCTAGCGCCCAGGCCACGCCCACTGTCGCCGTCGAAGTATTCGTGGAAGAGTAAATAGTCGCGAAAATGCGGGTCGTCCTGTAGCTGCTTCTCGGGGCCAAAGGCGGGGCGCTGCCCCTTCGCATCCCGCAACAGTAGCTTGGCTAAGCGGCCGGCCAGCGCCGCGGCTATTTCGGCTAGGGTATGCAGGTGGCCCGAGCCAGTCGGGTATTCCACCGTGAAAGAATCGCCGTAATACGCATGAAATTGCTGCAACGACTCAATAATGAGATAATTAACCGGAAACCACACCGGCCCGCGCCAGTTAGAGTTGCCGCCAAACATATCCGAGTCGGACTCGCCGGCCAGGTAGGCTACTTTAAACTCCGACTCTTCGGTGTGGTATTCGTACGGGTGCTCCAGATGGTAGCGCGATAGCGAGCGGATGCCGTGCTCCGATAGAAACTCGGTTTCGTCGAGCATGCGGGCCAGCACCTTTTTGAGCCGGCTCCGCCGCATAAGACTTAGCAGATGTCGGGCACCCTTGCCATGCGCCTGCCAGCGCGAAATAAGGTCGGCCAAGTGCGGCCGGTGCTGCACCAGCCACTGCGCCCGCGCCGTAAACTGAGGCATGATATCGAGCAGTTCATCATCCAGCACCTCCACCGCAAACAACGGAATCAGTCCCACCATGGAGCGGATGCGCAGGCGCGTGCGCGAGTCGTCAGGCGCGTGCAGTACATCGTAGTAAAACTGGTCCTGCTCATCCCAAAGGTTGAATTTGCCGCCGCCGCCCTTGGTCATGGCATCGGCAATATAGAGGAAATGCTCGAAGAATTTGCTCGCCATTTCCTGGTAGATGGGGTTGGTCTTGGCTAGCTCCAACGCCATGCGCATCAGGTTGAGCGCAAACATGGCCATCCAGCTCGTGCCATCGCTCTGCTCGATTTTACCGCCCGTAGGCAGCGGCGCCGAGCGGTCAAATATGCCGATATTGTCCATCCCCAAAAAGCCGCCCTCAAAGATGTTGCGCTCATCCCGGTCTTTGCGGTTTACCCACCACGTAAACGTCATGACCAGCTTCTGAAACACCGCTTCCAGAAACTGCGCATCACCCTTACCGGCGTGTAGCTTGCGGTCCATCTGATACACCCGCCAGGTAGCCCAGGCGTGCACCGGCGCGTTCACATCCTCAAGCTTCCACTCGTAGGCCGGCATCTGGCCATTGGGGTGCAGGTAGCCATCCTGGCACAGCAGCCGCAGCTGCTGCTTGGCAAAGTCCGCATCGACCATCGCGAGCGGCAGGCAGTGAAAAGCCAGGTCCCAGGCCGCGTACCACGGATACTCCCACTTGTCGGGCATCGAGATAACGTCGGCATTGTGCAGGTGCCGCCAAGTCGAGTTGCGTCCCTGTTGCCGCGGGCCCGCCGGGGCCGGCCACTTGGGGTCGCCATCGAGCCACTGGCTCACGTCGTAGTAATAGTACTGCTTGCTCCACAGCATGCCGGCAAAGGCCTGCCGCTGCACGGTGCGCGCATCTGGTTCCGTCACCGCCGCTTTCACGCTTTCATAAAAGACGTCGGCTTCTGCTTGGCGCGTGGCCAGCAGTTGGTCAAACTCCGCAAAAGGCTGCTCGTAGCGCGGCTGACTCAAGCGCAGGCGTACTACCTGCGCCTCACCCGGCGCTACCGTAAAGGAGTAGTAGGCGGCGGCTTTCGTCCCCTCTTGGGCTGGGTTAACGGCCTTCTTCCGACCTTCTACCAGGTAGTTGTTGATGCCATCTTTATAATAAGCTCCCCCCGTTGGGCGCTGCTTCAGCAGCTTCGGATTGGTTTCATTGTCGCAGAATAGCAACTTAGGAGCTTGGTCGCAATACAACTGGTACGCTCCCAGCGCGTGGTGGCTAGCCTCGATTACCCCAGCCTGCTGGCTGTGCAGCCTAGGCTTACGAGCATCATAGCCCCACGCCCAGGTATTGCGAAACCATAGCTGCGGTAGCAAGTGCAAGCTAGTCGCTTCCGGCCCCCGATTATGCGCCGTGATTTTTATCAGTATGTCATCCGGCCCCGCTTTAGCATATTCAATAAACACATCGAAGTAGCGGTTCTTAGCGAATAAGCCGGTATCCAGCAATTCATACTCCGGCTCTAAGCGAGTACGTTTCGCATTCACCGCTACCAGCTCCTTGTATGGAAAAGCCTGCTGCGGATACTTATAAAGCATTTTCATGTACGAATGCGTGGGCGTACTATCCAAGTAATAGTATAGCTCCTTTACATCCTCACCGTGGTTGCCTTGGCCGTTAGTCAGTCCAAACAGGCGCTCCTTTATCTGGGTATCTTCCCCATTCCACAAGCCTACCGAGAAACACAGCTGCTGTTGGTCATCGCTCAGCCCCCCAATGCCCTCTTCGCCCCAGCGGTAGGCATACCCGCGAGCCATATCGTGTGTGACGTAATCCCAAGCATTTCCTGCTGGGCTATAATCTTCGCGCACGGTGCCCCACTGCCTCTCAGTGAGGTAAGGCCCAAATTTCTTCCAAGGCGTTGCCTTATCAGCTGCCGTAGCGAGGCGTTGCTGTTCTTCCATTGAATCAGATGTGAGTAGGATATCAGGCAAGCCGGTGTAGACAGGGCGCTGCTAGCCAGTGCACGCATACTGCCTGCGAGCAATACGGTTGCTTTTTCTGGTGCTTAAGTACACAGAACGATAGTTGGAGAATTCAGCTGTAAGCCACCTCATAACTAACCGGGATACTCTAGATAGTCCGCTGGCTTTGAACGTACCTACCGGGGCTATAGTGAAATCAACGGTATGTTTTGAGCAAGACATTATTACGCCTTGTCCAGGGCTCACCTCGGCCGACGGGTTAGCACCTCCGGGCTCACTTCCTAACTGATGTTACGCAGCATCTGAGCCAGTTTGCTGGAAACAGGCTTTTTCTGCTCTCCTGGAGGTCATTTCCAGCAAGCTGACGTGGGTAGTGCGTAACAGCACTTCCTAAGTAGCCCTAAATGAAAAAGGGGACACACCACCAGGCGCGCCCCCTTCATCACCTAAGTTATTAACTACTCGGCCTTCTCAGCTTCCTCACGGCTTTCGCCATTGGTCAACGTATCGGTAGCCGTATCAGCCGGAGCTTCTTCGGTAGTAGTAGCCGCCGGAGCGTCAGCTATCACAGCAGCCGAGGTACCAGCTTCGTTGCCAGCAGCCTCAGCCTTACCACCCCGACGACGCGAACGGCGCGTGGTAGTCGATTTGGCTTCGGTAGCGTTTTTGGCTTCGAGCAACGTCTCGTTGAAGTCAACCAACTCGATAATGCACATATCAGCATTGTCACCAGCGCGGGTAGCGCTCAGCTTCAGAATGCGCGTGTAGCCACCGGGGCGATCAGCAATACGGCCGGCAATCTCGCCGTACAGCTCTTTCAGGCTCTCCTTATTCTGCAAGCTGGCAAACACCGTCCGGCGCGAGTGCGTCGTGTCGTCCTTAGCCTTGGTCAGCAGCGGCTCTACGTATTGGCGCAGAGCTTTAGCCTTGGCTACCGTCGTAGTTACGCGCTTATGGAGAATCAGCGACGAAGCCATATTCGACAGCATCGCGTGGCGGTGGGCAGTGGTACGGCCCAAGTGGTTGATTTTTTTACCGTGTCTCATCAGACAAATTGGTTAGATGCTACGCTTGCGAATCAGGACCACGGCGGGTCGCTAAAACCTCATTAGAACCCTAATTCCTAGGGCGTAGCGGGTGAAAAAAATTAGTGCTTAGCTTTTGGTGCACAGTGCTTGGTATCAAGAACCAAGCACTGTGCACCAAAAGCTAAGCACCATGTATTAATCTTCGTCTAGGCGATATTTGCCGAGGTCCATACCGAAATGAAGCCCCTTTTCCTCTACTAGGTTCTCCAGCTCGGTCAGGCTCTTCTTACCAAAGTTGCGGAACTTCATCATGTCCGCCATGTCAAGCTGCACTAGCTCGCCTAGGGTTTTGATGTCAGCCGCCTTCAGACAGTTGTAAGCCCTTACCGAAAGGTCCATCTCACCAAGCGAAGTTTTCAAGATCTTACGCATAGCTAATGTCTCCTCATCAATCGGCTCAGCTACCGCTGGGCGATTGCCACTCAACTGAATCGTGCTGTCTGAGAACAACATGAAGTGTTGAATGAGGATGTTTGCCGCACCTTTCAGCGCTTCCTCCGGATGAATTGAACCGTCGGTCTGAATTTCAATTAGCAACCGCTCGTAGTCGGTCTTCTGCTCTACGCGCGTGTTCTCAATGCTATACTTCACGTTCTTAATAGGCGTGTAAATAGCGTCGATTGCAATCTGACCGAAGACTTGGTCGGCGGGCTTATTCTCATCAGCCGGTACGTAGCCACGGCCACGAGCAATTGTCAACTCAAACTCCAGCTCCTTAGCGGGGTCAAGGTTGCAGATAACCAGCTTTGGATTCAGAATCTGGAAGCCTACAGCAAACTTGCCGATGTCGCCAGCGGTGAACATATCCTGCCCACTCACGCGCACCGTGATCTTATCCTCAATGGCATCGCTAATTTTCCTAAAGCGCACCTGCTTGAGATTTAGAATGATTTCGGACATGTCCTCAATCACCCCTTCAATCGTCGAGAACTCGTGCAGCACCGAAGTCGTGCGCACCGACGTGATGGCGAAGCCCTCCAGCGATGAAAGCAGAATACGCCGCAGCGCATTCCCAATTGTGACGCCGTAGCCCTTCTCCAGAGGCTTGAATTCAAACGTTCCGGTGAAGTCGTCGGATTTCTCCATCACCACTTTCTCCGGCATCTGAAAAGCTAAGATTGACATATATGGGGCAATTAATTATGTAACAGGAAAAGCAAGCTGGAAGCTTGCCTTAGTACTTGGTAGCCAGCCATAACCACATCAAGGTTATTTTGGTGCCGTAGCAACTCAGTTGGTAACTGGATTAGCAAAACAGGCACCGGCTTAGCACAAGTGCGGCCCGAACCAAGTCCAGGCCGCACTGCTGTGCCAACTATTACTTCGAATAAAGTTCGACAATGAGCTGCTCCGAGATTTTTTCCGGAATCAGATCACGCGACGGCATGTTGGTGAATTTGCCCACCATCTCTTTGCCGTCCCACTCCAACCACGAAAACTGGCGTGAATTGCGTACCGTCAGGCTAGTAGTAATAGCTTCGAGCGACTTCGACTTCTCACGTACACCTACTTGGTCACCAGCACGCAACTTGTACGAAGGAATGTTTACTACTTCACCGTTCACCGTAATGTGCTTGTGCGAAACTAGCTGGCGAGCTGCCCGACGAGTACTAGCGATGCCAAAGCGGTACACCACGTTGTCAAGACGTGACTCTAGCAAACCGAGCAGGTTATCACCGGTAATACCAGGCAACACCGCAGCCTTGTGGAACAGGTTTTCGAAGTATTTCTCCAGTACACCGTACAGGTACTTCACTTTCTGCTTTTCCATCAACTGAACAGCGTATTCCGACTGCTTCTTACGGCGGCCACGGCCATGCTGGCCAGGGGGATAGTTCTTCTTATTGAGCGCTTTGCTCGGGCCAAAAATCGGCTCCGAAAAGCGACGGGCAATTTTGGCG